>CAYPUM010000463.1:0-3493 GCA_964413545.1 uncultured Roseibacillus sp.
GAACCTGCTCGCCCGGCCGCATTCTCTCTATGAGTTCGCCGACGCCTACCAGTTGCTCAATGACATTTTTGACGGTTATGATGAACTGGATGAACTGACAGACCAGGTGGTCAGGCTGATCGAAAAACTCCGAGCAACCGGCGACCCGCGAGTCGTGGGCGGTGGAGAGAAGTTCGACACCTACCCATACTACGGTGGAGCCCCAAGATATCCCGGCGACGCGGCCATCGAGGCGTATCGCAGGAAGGCGAACTAACCGCGCACGCCATATGCACATTTGCTATAACGCACCCCGAAACGCGGAGAGGCGCTGATGCAATTCCCGGGCGGCCTCCGGCTTCTTGCCGACGAGATTGGTCGTTTCGGCGTTGTTTTCACAGGGACAGGTCATCCACGTTGTCCACGCTCCCCCCAGCCCCCCGGCGGGCTCGCCCCGCCGGAGGCAACGATTGTCAGCTACCGTGGTTGCGATCCCACCGGGTTCAGCCCGTGGGAGGCGCGAATGCTCCACTCACGGGCTGGTTTCTCAAGCGGCCGACAGTAGCTCACCAATCATGGCTTCCGGCGGGACAAGCCCGCCGGGGGCGCGAAGTCGCCGGGGAGCTTCTCTCACCGGAGAGAAGACCGGCCGGCCGAGGAGACGTCCCTGCATGCAAGCAAGACGCAGGTTTTCTGTCCGTATCGCATCCGACACACACGAGGAAGACCATGAAAAACACCAGATACCTGGCGATCACAGGCTTGGTTTGCCTGTCGCTGGCAGCACCGAAAGCGGACGGCGCCGAGGCGGCGAACGCCGATCCCCTGGCCAAGTGCAACGTTGTCTGGACGACGCCGAGCAAGGACCACAACGGCTCGATGCCGATCGGCAACGGCGAAACGGGGCTGAACCTGTGGGTGGAACCCAATGGCGACCTGGTCTTCCTGATCAGCCGGACAGACAGTTGGGATGAGAACGAGCGCCTCTGCAAGATCGGCCGGGTGCGGGTCAAGTTCACCCCCGGCCTGGCCGGCGCGGGGTTCAAACAGACGCTGAAGCTTCGCGAGGGCGAGATCGAGATTGTCGGGGGCGCCGGAGACGAGTCCGTCACGGTCCGTGTCTGGGTCGACGCCAACCGGCAGGTCGTCCACGTCGATGCCGACAGCAAGAAAGCCTTCCAGGCTCGGGCAGGACTCGAGATCTGGCGCAGCAAAGAGCGGAGGCTCGCCGGAGGCGAGGCCCACGGCGTCAACGGTTTCAAGGACCCCAAGACCGTCTATCCCGATACGGTGCTCGGCGGCCAGGAGGACAGGATCGTGTGGTACCACCGCAATCCCGTTTCCCCGTGGAAAGGAACGATCGAGCTGCAGCATCTCAAGCCCGCCATTGAGATCGGCACCGATCCGCTGCTGCACCGGACGTTCGGCGGCGTGATCCGCGGCAAGGGGCTGGTCAATGCGGACGACAAGACACTCAAGAGCGCCAAGCCGGTGCGGAGTCTCCGCCTGTCGATCCACACCCACACGCAAGTGCCCGCGACCGAGGAAGAATGGCTGGCGGCGATCGAGAAGAACATTGCGGCCGCCGATGCGATCGGGGCCGGCCAGTCTCTTGCCGGCCACCGCAAATGGTGGCGGGACTTCTGGGACCGAAGCTTTATTCTCGCCAGCGGCAACGCCGATGCCGAGGCGGCCACGCGGGGCTACGTCCTGCAGCGCTGGATCTCCGCCGGCGGGGGACGCGGCAATTTCCCCATCAAGTTCAACGGCACGATCTTCACGGTCAACACGCAGTTCGACCCCGACTATCGCCGGTGGGGCGGCTGCTACTGGTTCCAGAATACGCGCCTGCCATACTGGCCCATGCTGGTTTCCGGGGATCACGACATGATGCGCCCGCTGTTCCGGATGTTCCTCGATGCGCTACCCCTGGCGAAGATCCGCACGCCGATCTACTTCAACCACGAGGGCGTGTTCTTTCCCGAAACGATGTCGTTCTGGGGCACCTACGACAACGGCGGTCACGGTTGGGGATGGCGCACAAATGGCAAGCCGGGCGACCCGACTGTCAATCCCTACATCCGTTTTCATTACAGCGGGACTATCGAGATGCTGGCCATGATGATCGACTACCATGAGTATACCGGCGACAGGGAGTTCCTGGAAAAGGAACTGCTGCCGATTGCCGACGAATACCTGCTCTGGTGGGACAAGCACTGGAAGCGCGACGAGAAAGGCAAGCTGAAAATGCATCCCTCGCACTCCTGCGAAACGTACTGGAATTGCACGAACCCGACCCCGGATGTGGCGGGGCTCGCGTGGGATCTGGATCGCCTGCTGGAGCTGAGCGACGAGGAGATCGGCAAGGAGCGCCGGGAACGGTGGAAGACGTTTCGCAAGGCCATTCCGGCCATGCCGATGACGACAATAGCCGGCAAGCCGGCCATCGCCCCGGCCGAGGGCAAGCTTCCCAAGCGCACCAACAGCGAGAACCCCGAGCTGTACGCCATCTTTCCGTTCCGGCTCTACGGCGTCGGCAAGCCCGGCTTGGAGATGGCCCGGCACACCTTCAACCACCGCAAAGTCAAAGGCAACAACGGATGGCGGCAGGACGACACCCAGGCGGCCTTTCTCGGGCTGGCGAAGACGGCCGCCGGATTCGTCGCCGGACGCGCCAGGAACAAGCACGGCGCCAGCCGGTTCCCGGCGTTCTGGGGACCGAACATGGACTGGATCCCCGACCAGGACCACGGGGGCAATCTCATGATGGCACTGCAGACGATGTTGATCCAGTCCGACGGCGGCAAGATTCGACTGCTGCCGGCCTGGCCGAAGGACTGGGATGTTGAGTTCAAGCTCCACGCGCCCGGAAATACAAATGTAAAAGGCAGGGTTAAGGACGGCAGGCTTGCGGAGTTGGACGTCACTCCAAAAGAACGGCAAGAGGATGTCATCAACCACCTGAGATAGTTCGAGAGAGACCGCATGAAGACCGCCATACATCCCACGCCCAGACCTCCGCCGACGTCATCGTCTGCGGATCCACCCCGGGCGGGTTCTTTGCGGCGATCGGGGCGGCCCGGGAGGGCGCTTCGGTCATCCTGCTCGATCCGACCGCCCACCTCGGCGGGATGAACACCGGAGGGCTGAGCCACTGCGACCCGAACCAGGTGTCCCGCCAGACGGTGATGGGCCTCTTCCACGAATGGCACACGCGCGTTGTCCAGGACTACACCGATCGCGGGCTCCCCGCTCCCTGCAACCCGGCGCCCCGGAGGCGTCCCGGCCGTGGTAATGTTTGACTTTCCAATCAGGCTCAGGCGTCACACCACGGGTGCTGTCATGCAGGAGGTGAGGGCGGCTGTCGGAGCTTGGAGGGAACAGGCGAACGCTCTCGGAATCGCACGCTCCGAGCAGGAGATCATGGCGGCAGCCTTCGAGGAATCCCAACCGTAGTGCAATCCTTGAAATCCAGAAGTCGTCACAAATGAGTCAAGTTTTCCGGCAGCAAGGT
>CAYPUM010000464.1:0-3487 GCA_964413545.1 uncultured Roseibacillus sp.
GGCCGCGATCCGGTTCGCCTGGCTCGCCCTCGCCGCGCGGCCTCAGCCCCGGCGTGCAGTCATCATCGGCGACGGACCGATCGTGGAGTCCCTCAAGGACGAACTCGACCGGATGCCTTCGCCGCCGTTTGTCGTCGACGCCCATTTGCCCGAAGCCCGCAGCGACGAACTCCAAAGCGTCGCCCGGCACGGCCTCGAGGGTGTTGACTTCCTCGTGGTCGCCTCCCTCGGCCGCGACGCGGCGGCGGACACCGTCGCCGGCCTCAATTTCCGCGGCATCACGGTCGTCGACGCCGCGGGTGCCTACGCCGCCCTCACCGGCCGCATTCCGATCCGGCAGGTCGACTCGCGCTGGTTCATCGCCACCGGTGATTTCTCGTCGCTCGCCCGTTCCCCGTTTCACCACGTCCAGCGGTTCCTCGATATCGCCATCGCGACCGTGCTGCTGCTCGTCACCGCGCCGATCCTGCTGCTATCGATCCTGACAATTCTCGTCACCGCCGGACCGCCGGTGTTCTTCACCCAGACACGGGTCGGCCGTTTCGGCCGGAGGTTTGTGCTCTTCAAGCTCCGAACGATGCGCGCGATCGCAGGGAAGGCCGGCCCCCGGTTCGCCGAGATCAAAGACGGGCGGGTGTTTCCGGCCGGCCGCCTGCTGCGACGGTGGCGGATCGACGAGCTGCCGCAATTGATCAACGTCCTGCGCGGGGAAATGAGCCTCGTCGGTCCTCGACCCGAACGTCCCGAAATCGCCGCCGAGCTGGAGCAGGTGATCCCGTTCTACGCCTTCCGGTACTCGGTGCGGCCGGGCCTCACCGGGTGGGCGCAGGTCAACCTTCCCTACGTCGCCGAGACCGAGGATCACGCCGCCAAGCTCGAGTACGACCTCTACCTGCTGCGCCACCACGGGCCCGCCATGTACGGTATCGTGTTGCTTCGCACCCTCGGTGCATTGGTCTTTCAACCCGGCCGGTAAACCGCCCGCGGCTTCCCGACATGAGTCCTCTTGTATCAGTCGTCACCCCGACTCATAACTCCGAATCCTTCCTCTCCGCAACAATCGATTCCGTCCTGAACCAATCCCACCAGGACTTGGAGTTGATTTTGGTCGACGACGCCTCGACCGACAGCACCAGGGACCGACTGCTCGAATACGAGCAGTCCGACGACAGGATCAGGACGATCTTCCTCGCGAGGAACGGCGGCCCGGGCGTGGCCCGTAACATGGGTATCGAGGCCGCCAGGGGAGAATACCTCGCGTTTCTTGACAGCGACGACTACTGGCACCGGGACAAGCTCAAGAGGCAGATCTCCTTCATGCGAGAGGGCTCCTGCTCGTTTACATACACCCAATACGCCATCGTCAGTGAGACCGGGAGCGTTCTCAGGGAAAGCAGTGTTGCTCCCGCGCAGTGTTCCTACCTGAGATTGCTCCTGCAGAATTGCATAGGATGTTCAACCGTAATGATCGACGTGACCCGACTGGGCAAGGAATACATGCCGACCCTGAGGAACCGTCAGGACTGGGGCCTCTGGCTGAAGTACATTCGCAAATCAGGAAGGGCATACCGGATGCCGGAATCCTGCACCTATTATCGCCTGAGGAAAACTCAATCTCTTCCAACAAGATCAAGCTGTTCAAATACCATTGGCAAATCTATCGCCGGGAAGAGGGGTACGGCCTGCCCCTCTCCTCGCTTCTGTTCGCCATCAACATTCCGCTTGTGTGGTATTACTCCTTTCGGAACGGATGCGGCTCCTGATCACAACGTCCGGACACCGCAACCCGCCTCCTCGCGCGAGGCAACTTGTTCCTTCTCCGTGCCCCTTCGTTCGGCGCGCGCGCCGGCCCGCTTCCAGGAAGGCCGAGGAGGAATACCGGCAGCGTTGCGCAGGTCTACGCGTCCAGCAACGTCTCGTAACAGCGCTCGAGCTTCTCGAATTCCTTGTCCCAGTGATAGCGTTCGACCACGGCTTGCCTGCCCCGTCGGCTCATGGCCAACAGCGATTCCGGGTCGTCCAGCATCTTGGTGCAAACGGAAAACACCTCGTCGGGGTCGAGGGGGTTCGCCATCCGCCCTGTCTGCTCGCCTTCGACGTAGGGACGCCAGCAATCGAACGCCGAGGCCAGAACCGGGGTTCCCAGCATCATATACTCGATGATCTTGGTCGCCAGGCAGGTGGTGTAATTCGATACAGGATGGAGCAGGCAAAGGCCGATCGTCGCATGGGACACGCTTTCCATGGCGCGGTCCCAATCGAGTCGCCCGGTGATGGCAACGTGCCCGTCCAGATTCCGGGCCGCGACCTCTTCGCGGAGGACGCGGCCGAAGGCCTCATCGTGTTCGCCGATCAGGGTGAGCGTAACACCGCGCCCCGCTTGTCTCAGGCGGTGTGGCAGCTCCACATAGATCAGGGCCCCACGCATCTCCGAGATCGCCCCCACGTACACCAGGGAGGCAACCGGATTCTCGAAGCGGTCCGGCCCTGATGCGAGATCATTCAGCAAGACGGGAAAATTCCGGACAAGGACCGGCGCGGCATAATCCGGCACACTGTTGTCGTTCGCAACGACCTTCGTCTGTCCGATCGTGAGGACCCGTTCGAGCAGACGATACCCGTGACCCACGACCCATCCGCAGCCGCGCGGCAGATACGGCTTGGAACGGATCTGCCGATGCACACATTCGTGGATATCGAAAACAACCTTCCTGCGGAAGATCCACCGTAGCACGAAAGCCACCCCGATGAGTTCGGGATCATGGTAGTGATACAGGCGGGCCCTGGTCTTCAGGGCCGTATGCAGCGCGAGCCACGGACCCAACAGCATGCGGAGGAGACGTGAGCCGAAGCGGGGGACGGGATGGAAATGCACCCCGTATTGTCTTTCAGCTCTTGGCGCCCCGATAACCAGGTGGACCTCGTAGCCGGCCTTGGCCAAAGACCGGCATTCGCGCACCACAATGCGGACGTCATTGGGCACGTGGACCGTGGAGATGTGACAGACGCGCGGGCGTTGAAGCAGTTGTGCCATGGTCTCTATCGCCTCAGGGCCGGCCTTGCTACCGTCCCGGTCATGATCCAACTAGGAACCGCCCCGATGCGTGATGGAACGCAACGCCTCGGCGAATTCCTTGGCATTCCTTTCACTGTCGAAACGCTCCGCGATGATGGCAAGGCTGCGTTGGCCCGCCCGTTGGCGGAAGGTCTTATCATCGATCATGCGCGCCATGGCCTCTTGAAGGCGATCCGCTCGGGGACAATCGGGAATTTAGTGGGTAAGCGGCAGAGGCAGCCTGTCGCAGGGGACCTCAGGGAAGTTGTCCACAAGGTTCCGATGCGAGAATGGGGCCCTTGTAGACTCGTCGGAGCATCGGGTTCTTGTGGGCAACTTCCCACTGATTATGAGCAGGTTACAAACCTCCGAGAAGCTCGCATTGGCCCCGGGGCGGCGGCCCAAGACGACAGATCTCGAGCGTCCAAATTC
>CAYPUM010000465.1:0-3485 GCA_964413545.1 uncultured Roseibacillus sp.
TGCCCACCCGGCCCGGCTATGCGAAGACCGAGGCGGACCTGCCGCGAGTTCAGAAACAGTACAAATCCAAATACCCGACCGAACCGTTCGCCCCGAACCCGGACCCGGTGGTCAAGAAGGTCGATGGCGTCAACGTCTGCATCCAGGACATGCTGGGAGGATCCCGCCACGTCACGGCATGGAGGATGATTGAAACCGGGAAGGGAAAGCAGCGCCTGGCGGTCAGTATTGCCAACCGCTGGCCGAAAGAGACCAACGACCCCCTTGCGGAGGCCGTCGCCGCGGTGAAGAAAGTGTGCGGCCTGACGGGCGATGGCTGCCTCTCCTGGAAGCGGAAGCACTACGACTGGTGGCACGCCTACTATCCGGCCAGTTTCCTCAGCGTCCCGGACACGGAGGTGGAGACGGTCTACTGGACCACCATCTACAAGCTCGGCTCGGCCACCCGGCCGGACCGCGTCATGATCGACACCGCCGGCATCTGGCAGACGCCCTCAAGGTGGGCCGACTCGCACTGGGACTTCAACATCCCCTACTGCTACTACCCGATGCCGACCGCCAACCGGGTCGAACTCGGCGGGTCGCTCATCCGGCCCTTCAACAAGTACCAGGACAACCTGATCAGGAACGTCCGCCCGGTCGAATGGCAGAAGGACTCGTCTTTCCTGCCGGTGACCACCGGGCACGACCTGTATCAGCCCAAGGATGTCGACGACCGGTGTTTCCAGAACACCGGCGGCCACCTCGTCTGGGCCATGCACGCCTGCTGGCTGATCTATCGCGGCGCCATGGACGATGACATGCTGCGCGACACCATCTACCCGGTCATGAAGCGCGCCGCGAATTACCAGATCCACCGCCTGGAGAAGCGGGACGGGAAGTACCATGCCCCGGTCTCCCACTCACCCGAATATGGCGACGCACCCGACGCCAACTACGAGCTGGCCATGCTGCGCTGGATCTGTCATGCCATCATCGCGGCGGGAACACGATTGGACGTCGAGGGTGAGGAACTTGCGAAGTACAGGGACATCCTCTCCAACCTTACCGACTATCCCGTTGACGAGCGCGGCTACATGGTCGGCCGGGGCATGCCGTTCAATCGGCCCCACCGGCACTGGTGTCACCTGCAGATGATCCACCCGCTGCAACTGGTGACCGGCAAGACGCCGGAAGAGCGGGAGCTGATGGTCCGGTCGATGAACAACTTCGACAAGGTGAACCGCCGCGGCGGCGCCGCGGCCTTCACCTTCAACGGGCTGAGCGCCATTGCGGCCCTGCTGGGCGACGGCGACCGGGCGCTGCACGAACTGCACCGGTTCATGACGTGGCGGAACCTGTGCCCGAACAGCATGTATCAGGAAGGCAACAACCCTTGCTTCGAGAGCCCCGTGTACGCGGCGCACAACATCCACGAACTCCTGCTGCAATGCTACGACGAGTTCCCGGCAAGCGGCGAGTTCCAGGCCACCATCCGTGTCTTCCCGGCGGTGCCGTCGAAGTGGCCCGGCGCGGTGTTCCACAACCTGCGCACCAAGGGAGCGTTCCTGGTCAGCGCCGAACACAGGGACGGCCGGACCCGGTGGGTGCGCGTCACGAGCCTCGCCGGAGAACCCTGCCGCATCAAACCCAACCTGCCGGGCCCGGTGCGCGTTTCGGGCAAACGGAAGTTCACGCTGCGGGATGTGGGCGACGGCGTCCACACCCTGGACCTCGAGAAGGGCGAACAGGTCCTGCTCTATTCCGGGGAATCCCCGCCGAAGCCCGTCGTCGCCCCGTTGCCCGCCCAGCAAGGACGCTGCAACCGCTACGGGTTGAAATGAAAGCGAGGAAATCGACATGACGACCCTCAACAAACCGATTCTTGCAGCATCCCTGATGCTGGGAGCCGTCGCGTTCCTGCCGCCGTCTCCCCTCGCCGCGAAGAACGAGTTCTTCGCCATGGACAACGGCCTCCGCGATGTGAAAACCATCGCCGGCAAGGCAGAACTCCTGAAGGAACTCGGATACGACGGCGTCACCTGGCGGCCGGGAAACACGGCCGAAGCGGTCAGGGAAATGTCCGCCAGGGGCGTCAAGGTGCACGCCCTGATGATGAACCTGCCGGTCTCGAAAAGGGAACCGGCCGCCCCCCTCCCCCTCGCCGACATCGAGGCGCTCAAGGGCACCGGGGCGATCCTCTGGGTGCAGCTGACGCGCAAGGGCGGTGACGACGCCGACGCCGCCCGCGAACTCCGGCGCCTCAGCGCCGTGGCGAAGCCGCTCGGTCTGCGCGTCGCCATCTACCCGCACATCAACAACCACGTCGAGTCGCTCGAGGACGCCCTGCGCGTCGCGGATCTTGTCGAGGACGACAACGTCGGGGTCTCGCTCACGCTTTGCCACCAACTGAAGATGCGGGGCGTGCAGGACCTCGCGCCGCTCCTGAAGCGGGCCCTTCCCAAGCTCTTCATCGTCCAGGTCTCGGGTGCCGGGAAAGGCGACACCAGAACCATGGGCTGGGACAAGCTCATCCAGCCGCTCGGCCAGGGCGGCTACGACGTCGGGGAACTCCTCAAGACGCTGCGGGAACTCGACTACTCCGGCCCCGTCGGCGTCATCGGGTTCGGCCTCAAGCAACCGGCGAGGGAGCACCTCAGGCAGTCCATCGACTTCTGGCGAAAGATGAAGATCTGATGGTCCAAGAGAGAAGGGACGGGATGGTTGGGACAGGAGTAGCAGTGCTCATGGTATTGTGCATGTCCACCTGCATCCTGGCCGGCATTGGCTGCGCCATGGCCGCCGGTCGGGACAAGGATGCGGACATCCGGAAGCCGAACCTTCTCTACATCATCGCGGACGATCTGGGCTGGGCGGACGTGGGATTTCACGGCTCGAAGATCAAGACGCCGCACATCGACCGGCTTTGCGCCGAGGGAGTGGAACTGACCCGGCACTACGTTCAGCCGATGTGCACCCCGACGCGCGTGGCGTTGCTGACCGGCCGTTATCCCAGCCGGTTCGGCGATCAGGCGATCAAACCCTCCAACGACCGTGTCCTGCCGTGGGGAACGGAAACGCTGGCGTCGGCCCTGGCAAGCGTCGGCTACGACACCGGCCTGGCCGGCAAGTGGCACCTGGGCTCGAAGGGCGACTGGGGCCCCAACCATTTCGGCTTCGCGAGATCGTACGGATCGCTTGCCGGTGGATGCGGGCCCTACAATCACCGCTACAAGAAGGGCCCGTTCAGCCGCACCTGGCACCGGAATGGGGAACTGCTCGACGAGGAGGGGCACGTCACCGACCTGATCGGACGCGAGGTCGTCGGGTGGATCAACGCCAGGCGCGAGCCCTGGTTCTACCACGTGCCCTTCACCGCGGTCCACATACCGGTCAAGGCGCCGGAGAAGTTCATCAAACTCTACGAGGGCGAGCGCCTCGACGCCGATCCGGAAAAGGACCAGTCCTTCAAGCGCTACGCGGCCTACACCTCGCAGATGGACCAC
>CAYPUM010000466.1:0-3484 GCA_964413545.1 uncultured Roseibacillus sp.
GTCGGGATCCTTTTGGCCAGCATCGACTTCCCGGTGCCCGGAGGCCCTGCCATCACCATCTTCGGTGCCCCGACCCCCGGCGAATTCACCTCCACCTCGACCTCCACCGCATCCACCCCTCTCAACGCCGCACTGTGCAGTTTCGTGATCACACCGATCAGATAGTGTTCTTGCGAACATTTTTCACGGCAAATCGCCGCCAATCACACCACGAATCCCAGACCCTGTCCATCTGCCGCCAGCCCGTTCGCCGTGTTATAATGGGCCAGAACCAGCTCCTTTCGCGGACGCTCCCGGCGGTGTCCGCCGGTGGGTCCTGTAAATCTTGCCTCTTGGCGGACAAGGAGGGGCGAAAACGCGCAAACTCCAGTCGCGAGGTGAACGCCTGCGCCACCTTCCTCCAGCCCGCCCGAACATTTTCCGTGACAAACCGCATGCTGTTCTTTTATACACATGTTTACATGATCACAAGATTGTTCAGCGCCGCCGTGCAGGGCGTCGAGGCGGTCGAGGTCGAGGTCGAAGTCAACGCCCGCAAGTCCGAGAACCCCAAAACCGTCATTGTCGGGCTGCCTGACGCCGCGGTGCGGGAATCCGGCGAGCGGGTGCACTCCGCCGTCAATGCCTCCCAGTTGCAGCGCGAAGTCGGCGTGCATACCATCAATCTCGCCCCGGCCGACCTCCGGAAGGAGGGCCCCGCCTTCGACCTCCCGATCGCCCTCGCCATGGCGGCCTGCGGCGGCCGTTCGCCCATCCCCGGCCTCAACCGCCACTGCATCGTCGGCGAACTGGCCCTCGACGGCGCCGTCCGCCCCGTGAAAGGGGTTCTCTCGATCGCCCTCGAAGCGAAGCGCCGCGGCCGGCGCCGCCTCATGATCCCGGCCGCCAACGCCTCCGAAGCCGCCGTCATCGACGGCATCGACGTCTTTCCCGTCCGCACCCTCCACCAGGCTTGGCATCTCCTCACCGGCGAGGAACCCATCCCACCCTTCCGCCTCGATCGCGAGGCTTACTTCAACGCCCATCGCCGCTACGACGACGACTTCGAGGACGTCAAGGGCCAGCACCACGTCAAGCGCGCCCTCGAAGTCGCGGTGGCCGGCGGACACAACCTCCTCATGGTCGGCCCGCCCGGCACCGGCAAGTCGATGCTCGCCAAGCGCCTCCCCACCATCATGCCCGACATGACCGAGCAGGAAGCCATCGCGACCACCCGGATCCACTCCATCGCGGGGCGCCTCGATCCCCGGAAGGGCATCCTCACCACCCGCCCCTTCCGCGCCCCTCATCACACCATCTCCGACGTCGGACTCCTCGGCGGCGGCAGCAACCCCGGCCCCGGCGAAGTCTCCCTTGCCCACAACGGCGTCCTCTTCCTCGACGAGCTCCCCGAGTTCCGCCGCTCCACCCTCGAAGTCATGCGCCAACCCCTCGAAGACCACCGCGTCACCATCTCCCGCGCCGCTGGCTTTCTCACCTTCCCCTCGCACTTCATGCTGGTGGCCGCCATGAATCCCTGCCCCTGCGGATACTACGGCGACCCCAAGCGCGACTGCCGTTGCTCGCCCCGCCAGATCGAGAACTACCGGCAGCGTATCTCGGGTCCCCTCCTCGATCGTATCGACCTCCACGTCGACGTCCCCCTCGTGGAATACAAGGACCTCACCTCAAACACCCCCGGCGAAAGCTCCGCCACCATCCGGCAACGCGTCATCGCCGCCCGCGACCGCCAACGCCACCGGTTCCGGGAATCCCCCGAGACCCGCACCAACTCCTCCATGCCCTCGAAACTGGCGCGCCTCCACTGCCGCCTCGACCGGGAATCGTCCCTCTACCTCGAACAGGCCATGGAACGCCTCAACTTCTCCGCCCGCGCCCACGACCGCATCCTCAAGGTGGCCCGAACCCTCGCCGACCTCGACGACTCCGGCCAGATCCAACCCACCCACGTCCTCGAAGCCATCCAATACCGCTCCCTCGACCGCGACCTCATGCTCTGAGACCTGCCCCAACAGGCCCGAACCCGCCGGCCCCGATCCGTCGCCGGGAATCGCGCCAAGGCCCGCGCCCGCGTCGAACAAGACCGTGCAGGCGGCGGAGGAGGACCTCCCGGCGGAACGAACAATGAGGATTCCGGACGGGCGAAGCAGCGGTCATGAAAGCACCTCACCGCCGGTCCTCACCGCCTGCACCACCCGCTCCGCCTGCGGGAAGTGGATCTTCAGGTGGAGGGCGAACATGCAGTGCCATCTGTGGGCGTCGAAAGGCCCGAAGAGAGAATGGGGAGCGGTTTCGGTCCCCCGGAGCGGCCCAAGCTCCGCCATCATGGCGAGGTGCTCGTCCACCGACTCCCTGAACTCCCGCACCTGTTCTTCACCCGCTGTCGCCGATGGCATCACGTCCTTTTTCATATCCAGCGCGGCCGGACCGCTGAGCGGCTCCCCCCGCACAAGCTGCCCGACCGTCGCCGAGATGCTGCGATTCACTATGCTGTTGTGTTCGAGGATCATGTAGAAAGACCACTCGCGCATGTCCTCGTCCACCCCGCGCATCGGCGGAACCCGCACCGCCCGCCTGCCCTCCTCCGGACTCAACCCATCGGCGAGGGAAAGGTAACGGCCGGCCACCCTTCGCGCCTTGCGTTCCGCTGCAGCCCGGCTGGTCATCGTGAAGAGCGTCCGCACCCCGGTCTTGATCAACTTGTCGCTCGTGCTCATCGCGCCACAGGGGAGGATTATCCCGCCGGCCCGGTGACCCGCCAGCAGAATCCCCAACGGAGCGGTGTGACCAGTCATGACAATATGCCGGGAAGGCCGGGGGCCTGTCGAATTGTGCTCGGACGGAGCCCTAATGAGGTGAATGCTGGTGGCCGGAGCAAACACCCAAGCCGATGCTCAACGGTGGATACAGGTAGTGGAACGCAGCGATGAATGCGAACTGGAGACGGGAGGGGGTCTCGACGTTCATTTGCGATTGGTCCGCTTGCCGGGCTTCTCCTCGTGACGTTGTTCCGCCGGCTTCGAGGTCGCGCTATTGCCTGCTGCGGTTCGGTCCGCTTGATGGACGATCCGAAGGGCGTGGCCGCTCACCAGCGCCTCAGCGACCTTGGCCCGGGCACGACGAACGATCCGGTCAAAGGTCTGACGCGACACCTGCATTCGTTCAGCAGCTTCCTCCCGGTAGAGGCCCTCAAAATCCGCCAGTCGCAGCGCCTCGACTTCGTCGGCTGCCAACTCGACCTCCTCCAGATCACGCAGCGGGATGCCAGCGGGCTTGAAATAATCTGCCGGCGGGCGGTGACGGATCAGGCGGGGACAGGGTGGACGGGGCATCGGCGGATGAATCGGCCGGCGACGCGGCCCTGATGAGCCCATCATTATGGGCATATGCCTGTTTGTCGAGAAAAACCGGGCGCGCTCTGTCACCGGTGTCAGCAATGCCTGACCGGGCAACATTGCCAGCATGACAAAGGATTCGTCGCCCA
>CAYPUM010000467.1:0-3483 GCA_964413545.1 uncultured Roseibacillus sp.
CGCTGCCGAGGGGCTGCTTTACCTCGGATACTTCGACG
This sequence comes from uncultured Roseibacillus sp., assembly GCA_964413545.1. Classification (GTDB taxonomy): domain Bacteria; phylum Verrucomicrobiota; class Verrucomicrobiia; order Verrucomicrobiales; family Akkermansiaceae; genus Roseibacillus_B. The sequence continues at coordinate 39 of CAYPUM010000467.1, forward strand.
GCGTGGAGGACACGTTCCGGCGGGAGCTCGAACGACACCGCGACGAGTCGCCGGACCGCATCGGCATCTGGCGCGTCCTTGCGCGCACCGCCCGCCACGCGGCCCGCCGCGACGATTGGGTGCGGCGCATCAAGCGCTCGTTCATGGACGAGGAGTCGCCCGCGCGGATCCACGCCCTCGAAGCCCTCGGAAAGCTGGAATGCAGGCTCGACGAGGGGGAACTCGATGCCGTGCGCCGCTTTGCAGAGCGGGAGCAATCGCCATTCGCGTGGTGGGTGCTGGCGTTGCATGACGCCGAGGGGGCGCATGCGCGGCTCGAGGCCTTGCGATCCTCCGGGGATCGGGCGACCCGCCTGCGGGCGGCTTGCTGCCTCGCGCGGATGAACCCGCCCACCCGTGAAGCATGGGTCGCGGCCGGCGGGAAGGACGCGGCGATTGCGGCGCTGGCCGGTGGGGACCCGGCGGAACGCCTCGCGGCCTGCCGGACCCTCGGGGAGGTCGGCCTGCCCGCCGAGCGGGGCCTGTTGGCGCCGCTCATGGCCGATCCGGATCCCGAGGTGCGGGTTCAGGCGGCCTTCGCGCTGCTGCGCATGGAGCGGCGGGACCCGAAGCGCATGCAGGTTGCCGACTGGGTGGTGATCGCGCTCTACGCGACGGGCATGCTGTTGATCGGCTGGTTTTATGCCCGGCGGACCCGGACCACCGACGACTATCTGCTCGGGGGGCGCAGGATGAGGTCGTGGATGGTGGGGCTGTCGTTGTTCGCCACCTTGCTGAGCACGCTGACGTACATGGCTTACCCGGGGGAGGTCATCCGGCACGGCCCGATGATTGCGGCCGGCCTCCTGAGCATCCCGATCATCATCGTGGTGGTGGGCTGGCTGCTCATTCCGGCCTTCACCCGGCTGCGCGTCACGAGTGCCAACGAGATCCTTGAGGCGCGCCTCGGGGTCAGCATCCGGGTGCTGGGCAGTTTCTTCTTTCTGTCGCTGCGGCTGTTGTGGATGGCGATGATCATCTACCTGACCACGCGGGCGGTGATCGAGCCCGTGATGGGGCTGGACTCCTCGTTGACGCCGTGGGTCTGCGCCCTGCTGGGGATGGTCACGGTCGTTTACACCTCGGCCGGCGGACTCAGGGCGGTGGTTTTGACCGATGTCGTCCAGACCTTCATCCTCTTTCTTGGCGCGCTCCTCTCGATCGCTCTGATCACCGCGCACTTTGGGGGCGTCGGGTGGTGGCCGGCCTCGTGGCCGCCCAACTGGGACGGGCCCGTCCTGTGGTTCGACCCCGATGCCCGCGTCACGCTGGCCGGCGCGATGATGATGACGTTCTTCTGGTTCGTCAGCACCGCCGGTTCGGACCAGATGGCCGTGCAACGATACCTCGCGACGAGAAGCACGCGGGCGGCCCGCTCCGCCTTCACCACCTCGATGCTGACGAATCTTCTGAGCACGACCCTGCTGATGTTGCTGGGATTCGCGCTGCTGGCGTACTTCCTCGCCAATCCCCACCGGCTCGCCGACGGCATGAACGTGGCGGCCAATGCCGACCGGATCTTCCCGCACTTCATTGTCAGCGGGCTGCCGGCCGGCGTCACGGGGCTGGTGGTGGCGGCCCTGCTGGCCGCCGCGATGTCAAGCCTCTCATCGGGGTTGAACTCCGCCTGCACCGTGGTGACGGTGGATTTCCTCGACCGGTTCGGGGCCGGAGCGCGGGACGACCGCCAGCACCTCCGGCGGGCCCGGCTGGTGTCGTGGGCGATCGGGATCGTGGTGATCGTGCTCAGTCTGCTGGTGGGCAAGGTGGAGGGAAATTTCATGGAGGTGGTCAACAAGGTCGGCAACCTGCTGGTGGCGCCGCTCTTCCTGTTGTTTTTCATGGCCCTGTTCGTGCCTTGGGCCAACGTTGTCGGGACATGGGCCGGGGCGGCGGCCGGCGTGGCGGTCGCCGTGGCCATCGCCTTCCACGAAGTGCTCGGCTTGAGCTTCATCTGGATCATGCCCTGCTCGCTGCTCGCCGGCATCGCGGTGGGCGCCGCGGTCAGCGCGGTCACAACGAGACGAATCCCATGAATCGCAACGAGGCCGTTGAATTTCTGCGCGACGGAGCGAAGCGGATCGACGTCCACACGCACGTCGGCATGGACCCGGCGAACTTTGCGCGCGGCGACTATCCCTACGCCCAGTCGGCCGAGGACCTTGTGGTGCGGCTGGATCGCTGGGGGATCGACGCGGCGGTCTGCTTCCCGTTTCTCTACACGTCCTACTTCGACATGGATGCGTTCGTGGCCGGACGGCTGGTGAAGGCGGATTCGAGGGTCTGTCCCGCCCCCTATGCGCTGGAAAACGAGCGACTGTGTGATGAGATCAACGCGGCCTATCCGCAATGCGCGGGGCGCCTGCTACCCTTCGCCTTTTTCGATCCCGGCCGGGAACAGGCCGCGCAGTGTGACGCCCTGCGGGATCTGTGCGGGCGCTACCCGTTGTTCGGGCTCAAGACGGCGACCAGCTACCTGCGCTCGCATGTCACCGATCTGCTCGGGGCGGGCGCCTGCCTGCTGGATTTCGCGGCCTCGCGGGGCCTGCCCGTGATGATCCACAGCGCGGTGGCGCCGGGCGATCCATGGGCGGCGGTCGAGGCGATCCTGAAGGTGGTCCGGGCACGGCCCGAGGTGCGGTTCTGCATCGCCCACACCTGCCGGTTCGACCGTCCGGCGCTGGAGGCTGCCGGCCGCCTGTCCAACTGCTTTGTGGATTTTTCGGCGTTCATCATCCACTGCGAGCTGGCGCGGCGGAACGACCCGGCGGTGGCCGCCGCGGAGCGCCGGTTTCCCGCCGACTACGACCGCCCCGCCGAGGTGCTGGCGCGGATCGCGGCCGCCTATCCGGAGACCATGCTGTGGGGCACGGACTCGCCGTATTACTGTTTCATGGGGCGCTACGTCGACGACGCCGGAAAAACGGTCGTGTGGCGGCTGGCCTGCGACACCGACGACGACACCAGCGCCTTCCGCCGATTGCCGCCGCCCGTCCGGCAAACCCTCGCCCACGACAACACGATGAGATATCTCTTCGGATCCCAATCAGCCAAGCCATGACCACCTTCGAGACCGGCGACTTCAGTTACGAACCGTCGCACCACGTGCCGTTCCGGGACAAGGCCGTGCTCGAACGGATGCGCGGGATCGGGCGCGAGGATTTCGCCAGCCACCCGAATCCGCATCTCGACGTCCGGGTGGTGAGCGAGTTCGACGTCTGGTTCACCTTCATGATGGACATCTTCTTCCGGATCAAGGAGGCCTCGGAGGCCGGCCGGCGGCTGGTGCTGATCCTGCCGCAGCCGTGGCCGCTGTATGCGAAGGTCGCCGGGATGATCAACCGCAGCCGCATCGACTGCCGCAACCTGTACACGTTCAACATGGACGAATACGCCGACCATGACG
>CAYPUM010000468.1:0-3474 GCA_964413545.1 uncultured Roseibacillus sp.
ACATCATGACTTATCACGGCAACCTCGGCCGCTGGGACTGGTTTCGAAACAAGTGTGAGAATCTGGCCATCCGGCTTTCCGACGCACCCTTGGTGCTCAACCGGCACAGCCTCGGGATTGCCGGAACCCTGAATCGCCGTAGCCGCCTGCTCTCCGCCTTCATCCCTCCGCTGGATGGCGAAGACCTTGACGGTGACATCCGGCGCGAGCTGGACGACCGCTCGACAGGGAAGAGCCTGGTCTTTTGTGCGAACGCTTTCAGGCTGTCCCGTGACAAGACCGGGGCCGAGATCTATGGGATCATTCCGCTGGTCGAGATCTTTCGGAGGCACGCAGACCGGCTCCTGATCGTGTCGGACCCCTCCGGGACCTATTCGGAGCACTACGCCTCGAACAACGAGGAGATGCCGGAGAACGTGGTCCTGATATCGAGAGCGCACTCCTTCTTCGAACTCCTGAAGCGGTGTGACCATCTGATCCGGCCCACCACCACCGACGGGGATTCGATATCGATTCGCGAAGCCCTGTACCTTGGGGTCGGCGTGATTGCCAGCGATTGCGTTGATCGTCCGGCCGGGGTCATCACACACCGGACCGGGGATTGGCGGGATCTCGAGGAGAAGATACTGTCGGCCGGGGCGGAGAACCGGCCCGCGCCGGTCAGAGACAACCCGGTCCACGCAATCGTGGAACTTTACCAACAGTTCCTTGACAGGCCCGCAGTGAAGGCAGTGACCAATCGTTGAAGAAACGGCCCCCGAGCGGGTCGCCCGGATGTGAAACAGATTCTGCAAAATCTTGGAAGCGGCGAGACGGTCCTGGCGGACGTGCCATGTCCGAAAGCGGGCGGCGGCGCCCTGCAGATCGCCACCAGCCGGTCGCTGGTATCGCTTGGGACCGAAAAGATGCTGCTCGATTTCGGGAAGGGGAACCTGCTGGACAAGGCCCGGCAGCAGCCGGAGAAGGTGAAGCAGGTGCTCCACAAGGTGAAGACGGACGGATTGGCGCCGACCCTCGAGGCAGTGCGGGCGAAGCTCGACCAACCGATTCCCCTGGGCTACAGCAACGTGGGTGTGGTGGCGGGGTGGGGCGGCAGCGAGGTGGCGGTTGGCGACGAGGCTGCATCGGATGGTCCCGGCGGCCCGGACGGGGCCGTCATCTCAGCGGGGACCCGTGTTGTCTCGAACGGCCCGCATGCCGAGATGGTGGCGGTGCCTCGCGCTCTCTGCGCGGCGGTTCCGGAGGTCGTCACTGACGACGAGGCGGCCTTCACGGTCGTGGGAGCGATCGGATTGCAGGGGATCCGGCTCATTCACCCCACCCTTGGAGAGCGGGTGGTCGTGACCGGGTTGGGATTGATCGGGCTGATGTGCGTGCAGATGCTGCGCGCCCACGGTTGTCCGGTGCTGGGAATCGACTTTGACGGCGAGAAGCTGGCGCTCGCGCGGAAGTTCGGCGCGGAGACCGTGGATTTGTCGAAGGGACAGGACCCGGTGCGAGTGGCGATGGCGTGGACCGGGAGTGCCGGAGTGGACGCGGTCCTCATCACGGCATCCACGAAGAGTGACGATGTGGTGCACCAGGCCGCCGGCATGTGCCGCAAACGAGGACGGATCGTGCTGGTGGGAGTGACGGGACTGAAACTGCAGCGAAGCGATTTTTACGAGAAGGAGCTGACGTTCCAGGTGTCGTGTTCGTACGGACCGGGGCGCTACGACCCGAACTATGAACGGAAGGGTCTGGACTATCCCATCGGCTTCGTGCGGTGGACCGAGCAGCGGAACTTCGAGGCCGTGCTGCAGTTGATGGCGGAGGGCAAGCTCGATGTGAACCCTCTTATCACGCACCGTTTACCATTCGACCGGGCTCTCGAGGCCTACGAGGTGGTGGGCGGAGGCAAGGCCCTGGGCATCATCCTCGAGTACGACGAACGGAATGGGGCGCGCGGCAGGCGGCACACCGGGAGCGGGCAAGAACGGGAGGAGGAGGAGCCGCGCGAAACACAAGGCACATCGCCCCGCGGCGATCGAGGATCCAAGGTCGAAGATCCGACATCGGGAACGTTCGCTCGAACGGTCACGTTGGCCGCTCGAGGCGCCGGATCTCCTGCTGTTTCATTCATCGGGGCGGGCAACTTCACGACGCGCGTGCTTCTACCTGCCCTGCGGGGCCTGAATTGCCGGCTGAAGGCCGTCGTTTCGAGTTCCGGAGTTTCGAGCACCCATGCCGCGAGGAAATTCGGGTTTGAGCAGTCCTCCTCGGACAGCGAGGCCGTGTTTTCGGACGAGGAGGTGGATGCTGTCTTCGTCACGACCCCGCACAACACGCACGCCCGTCTGGTCTGCCGGGCGATCGAAGCCGGGAAGCACGTCTTCGTCGAGAAGCCGCTCTGCATCACAAGTGAGGAACTGCAGGGCCTGAAGGGACGCATGCGGCATGAGGCGGGCGGCACGCCGCATGAGGAAGGGGGGGCGCGACAGAAAATGGGGGACCGGGAAGAGCCTCCGGAAAGCGCGAACGCAGATCCACCTGCTGCGGTCGGCACGCCGCACGCCCCCATCCTGATGGTTGGCTTCAACCGGCGGTTCTCGCCGCACACCGCAAGGATGCGCGAGCTGTTGTCGGCGGTCCGGGAACCGCTGAGCGTGATGATCACGGTCAATGCCGGCGCCATCCCCGGGGACCACTGGGTGCAGGACCCGGAGGTGGGTGGAGGAAGGGTGATCGGCGAAGCCTGTCATTTCGTGGACCTCGCTCGTTTCCTTGTGGGTTCTCCGATTGTCGGGAGTTCCGCCAGCTATCTCGGAGGCGAATCCGGGAAACTGGGTGACACGGTGACCCTGAGCCTCAGGTTCGAGAACGAATCGATCGCAGCCGTCCATTATCTTTCCACCGGCCACAAGGGATTCCCGAAGGAGCGGGTGGAGGTCTTCGCGGGCGGCAAGGTCCTGCAGTGCGACAACTTTCGGGTGACGCGGGGCTGGGGTTGGCAGGGATTCTCGAGATTCCGGACCCGCAGCCAGGACAAGGGGCACGCCGCGGAGGTGGCGGCCTTCATCCGGGCCGTGCGGGAAGGCGGTCCTCCGCCCATCCCGGTGGAAGAGATCCTCGAGGTGACGGAGGTGACATTGACGGCAGGGCGCGTCGGCCTCGCCGCGCCGTAGACAAGTCTCGGCGGACCGGGCCGGTCTGCCCTATCCATTTCAAGATCGAACCCATGGCATTGATCGACCTCATCGCGGGCGCTCGCCCGAACTTCATGAAGATCGCCCCGATTGTGGAGGCGCTGCATGCCGCCGAGGCGCGGGGAGGGCCGCTGCGTTATCGCATCGTGCACACCGGCCAGCACTACGATCGGAACATGTCGGGGGCCTTCTTCGAGCAACTCGGGATCCCGGAGCCGGATTTCAACTTCGGGGTGGGAGGCGGCAGGCCGAGCAGGCAGGCGGCATCATGCGTGCTTACGAATCCCTC
>CAYPUM010000469.1:0-3466 GCA_964413545.1 uncultured Roseibacillus sp.
GGTGACAAGCACGGACTTCCTTGCCCGGGTGGAGGCTACGTAGATGAGGCAGCGCTCTCCGAGACCGAGCGCAAGGTGACCGGTGGCCGGCTCCCTGACCATTCGGCTGAGGGGGAGGACCAGGACGTGGCGCTCGATGGCGGCTTCACCGGGATAGAGCCAATAAGGCACGAGGTCGGTTTCATGCGGTGTGCTGGGTACGCGTCAATTCTCTGGTTCGGCTCTTTTGGTCTTCTGCTCTGGCAGTGTTCCGTGCTCCAAACGGTACTCGTAGGACTGCTCCTTCGTGCACCTGTTCACAATGGTCGTCTCTTCGATGGGCGCACCCATCGTCCAGTAGACCCGACCGTCTTCGTCAAAGTAGGTGATCGGTGTGTGGTAGAACTTGCCTTCGTATCCATGTTCACGAATGTGCCGTACGAGCGAGAGGAACAGTTGCTCGTCCACTCGTTCACGCACGATGTACTCGTGCGGCCAAGTCTTCGCGTACGTTTTTGCGAACGTCCAACTGGTCCCATCCACGAATGCCTTCAGTTCAGGTGGAAGTCTCATCGCTTTCCTCCTGAACCTCGTCCTGCGCCGCCACCGGCGGGAGTGCGTCAAGCACTGCCGCCAATGCCTTCAGATGATAAACCACAGAACGGATAACTCCGTCCTTCTCTTCTCCCTCTGGAATCTCCAAAGCGATGGCAATGCCTTGACCGCTGGTTGCGGTCAGTATTCCTCTCTCCGTAGCCCAAGGCTCGATCAGTGGGCGGACCTCTTGCCCGCGCCCGAATTTGCCGTCGCCAAAGATCAACCAGAGGGGGGTGGTGCCGTGCGTCTTCCAGAGGCCGAAGTGAATTCCAAACCACGCACCGGCGCCCCGAGGCGGTTCGCCGGAAACGCGTGCGTAGCGTCCGATTCTCTCCCACGAAGCCTGTGGACGGAGTCCGCCAACGAAAAGGGCCTTCTCTGTGACGGCAAGATCCCACGGCACATCCGCCAGCCAGTTCCTCGTCAGTGGCTGGCTCACTTGTCGGGAGTGGTGGTCTTGCCGGTGGCTCCTTTCGCATCGGCCACCTCCGTGACGCCGGTGCTCTTCAGGGAGCCTTTGCCGGTCGGCCCGTAAACCGGGGCAGCCGCAAACCGATCCTGAATGGCCAAGGCCTCGCGCAGAATCCGCTGTGCGAGGGGATTGGAACCGTACTTGGCCTTTAGCTTGGGATCCATTGAGGTGCGCTTCCTGCTGCATGGGGATCATATCCGCGGACGGCGGCCGAATCAAGGCGCACCTCGGGCGCACCTCGGATGGGCGATTCCACGGCGCGGTAAGCGCAGCGGCTACAGTTCCTTGCCCTTGGTTGGAGATGAGTCGCGGCACCCGCCTTGCCGCGGAATCCCAGCCGGATGGAAACCTGCAGCACCGTCCGGATCTCGACGATCGGTAGCGGGATGGAACTCGTCGTCGGCCCGGCGGCAGAGAGCGGCCTTTGATGTGGGCCTGCCGAGCCGGGACCTCAAGACGATCTTCGACCGCCTGGAAGACGACGGCAAGATCGTCCGCAAGGAGAACTGGATCGGGATCGTGAACTTCGTCAAGCACCAGTCGCTGAACCCGAAGGTGCGACGAGGCATCGAGATCGAGCATGAAAAGGCGCCGGGCGATTTGGTCGAGCGGCTCAACCTGCCGCCCGAGTTTTTCTCAATGGCCCTCGATAGCCTATCCCATCCCAACAGAAACAGTAACACAAATCCCAAGAGCCTCTTTTCCACAGAATCATCCACAGGCTTTTCCACAGATCCATCCACAGACCTCTCTGAAAGGCTGAGAAGGCTGGCAAGGAGGAAGAGGGCGCGATAGGAGCGGTCACGAGGGTCGAGGAAGGAGGTCTCACTGGCCGGGGCGCCATCGTTTGCCTGAGCTTCAGGCAGGAACGAGTACAGGCCGGGTGGGAGGGCTTTCCTGCTGGATCATGCGGGGTTGGCGAGTAGTCTTCGGGTGACGCGAGATGATCCCGGAACTTCCCTTGGAGTCAGTCACCGAGCGCGACATCAATCTGCTCTTGCTCGAGGAGTTACTGGCACACGAGGACTTCAAAGGCATGAAAGCGGCCTGCAGGCTATCCTGCGCGGCGCGAGGGATCGTTCGCGAAGGTCAGGAGAGCGGTGAAGGCTGAGTGTTCACGACCGCACGTTGGATTCCGATGAGCGAAGCGCAGTCACCTTTCCTCGAGATACCCGAGAGGGAGTGGCTGTGTTCGAACTCCCTGGCGTTCGCCATCCGTGACAGATTCCCGGTTTCCGCCGGGCACGCGCTGGTCACGACGCGCCGACTGGTTCCGACTTGGTTCGAGGCTACCACAGAGGAACAGGCGGCGATGATGTCCCTTGTCAACGAGACCAAGGCGATTCTCGACCGCGAACTCAACCCTCCGCCTGACGGCTACAACGTGGGGTTCAATTCCGGTCACGCCGCCGGTCAGACTGTGTCGCACGTCCACATCCACATCATACCCCGGCACGAGGGGGATGTTCCGGACCCCACCGGTGGTGTGCGCCACGTCATCCCGGACAAGGCCAACTACCTCACGGGTCGCAGATTCCCGGGACCGGGAGCACGACAGAACATTGCCCTGCACCTTTCGACCGGGCATCCCGGGGACCCGGCGTGGAAGAGCGTCGGCCCACGCCTCTCGGGGGCGAGCGAGGTGGATCTCCTCGCATCGTTCGTCCAGCCTTCCGGGCTTGATACGATCCAACAGGCCCTGTTCTCGGCTCTGAGGTCGGGTGCGAAGGTCCGCATCCTGGTGGGCGACTACCTCCACATCACCGCTCCCGCTGCCCTGATCAGGCTCCTCGGGTGGATGGAGTTGGTGAAGGAGGAACAGGAGGAGTCTTCGCTGCTGGTGAGGTTGGCCGAGATCGAGCACCTCAAGGGCGCACCCTCGTCGTTTCACCCCAAGGCGTGGCGAATCGCCGATTCCTCCGGGGGCTTTCTCGTTGTGGGAAGCAGCAACCTCTCGAGGCCCGCCCTTGTAGGTGGGGTGGAGTGGAATCTCATGGGGCACACGTCGGGTGACCAGCCGATCGACTCCGCCCTTGTGGAGGGGTTCAACAAGATCTGGTCGCAGGCCACTCCCCTTGACCAATCCACAATTGCCCGCTATGCCGCCAAGACAACCGAGGTCCGTTCGGCGTTCATTGAGCCGGAGGCGGTTGACCAGCCGGAGGTGCCCAAGATCCCGCGGCCTTGGCAGCGGCGAGCACTGAAGTCGCTGGAGAAGATTCGCGCGGATTCCCACCGGCGGGCGCTCGTGGCGGTGGCCACCGGACTGGGCAAGACGTGGCTCGGCGCCTTTGACGTTGCTTCCGCCGGGCGGATCCTGGGTCGCTGCCCCCGAGTCCTCGTCGTGGCCCACCGCGCCGAGATTCTGGCGCAGGCGGAGGCGACGGTGCGGATCGCCATGCTCGCCGAGTGGGATCA
>CAYPUM010000470.1:0-3461 GCA_964413545.1 uncultured Roseibacillus sp.
GAGGCGGATTCACTGACGCGCGGGGTGGCGACCGAGGGCGGCGGGACGCTGCGCCTCGTCCTCCACGACCCCGCCGGCTCGGAGGGAACCTCGGCCGGGCAACGGCTCTTCCACCGGATCTTTCCCGACCGCGAGCGTGTCGACCATCGCATCCTGGCCTGCGCGCTGTTGACGGCGCAGCACAACAAGGGCCCCACCGTGCTGGTGACGAAGGACCTGAACATGCAGCTCAAGGCGCGGGCGGTCGGCCTGACCTGCCAGGATTACCTCAACGACAAGGTCGATCCCCGGGAGGTCGTCGACTACGAGATGCGTCGTATCGACGTCGACGCCAGCGAACTGCAGCGGTTCGCGAGTTCGGGGCGCCTCGAAGTCGGATACGAGCGGCGGAAGGAAGTGCTGCTGAACCAGTATGTCCTGTTGCAGGTGAACGCGAAGCAGACCATCCCGGCCCGGCTCGACGCGAACGGGACCTTCGTGCGCCTCGTCATTCCCGAGGCGCTGCGCATCCCGGAGGGCAACTGCCTGAAGCCGCTGAACCTCGGGCAGAAATGCCTGGTGGACGCGCTCCTCAATCCGGAGTTGTCGCTGGTGACATGCTACGGGCAGGCCGGCACCGGCAAGACGCTCATGGCGATCGCGGTGGGGCTGCACGAGGTCTTCGCGCGACGCTACAACGGGATGACGGTGAGCCGGCCGGTGGTCTCGATGGGCGACCAGCTCGGATACCTTCCGGGGACGCTCGACGAGAAGATGCGGCCATGGCTCCAGCCGATCTACGACTCCCTCGAACTGCTGATGACGCCGCCGGCCAGCAAGTCGCCGCGGCGGAAGCAGGTGCGAAAGGAAGGCGCCGGGCCGCCGGCCAACAAAGGCGTCAAGCCGTACGAGTCGCTCCTCGACGAGGGGGTGATCGAGGTCGAGGCGCTCTGCTATATCCGGGGACGCTCGATACCGAACCGCTTCTTCGTGCTCGACGAGGCCCAGCAACTCACCCCGCAGGAGGCCAAGACGGTGGTGACACGCATGTCGCGGGCCTCGAAACTCGTCATGCTGGGAGACCCGGCCCAGATCGACAATCCCTACGTCGACAGCCGCAGCAACGGCCTGGTCTACGCCCGCAACCGCCTCAAGGGGCAGGCGTTCGTGGCCCACATCTCCCTCTGCAAGGGGGAACGGAGTCCCCTCGCCGAGGCGGGGGCCCAGTTGATGTAGGAGCGCTCGTTGACAGCAGGAGATGAAACCCTACACTGGCGGCGCTTGTGACGAATCCGGTCCGACAATCCACGCTGCTCGCGGGGGTGGCGCTAGCGCTCCTCGGTTGCGCGTCGCAGGAGCGGCCCCGGCCGTGGGCGGGACGGGTGGGAGCGGAACTCAGCCCGTTGGGATACCGGAACTGGGTGGTGATCGCGGATGCGGCCTTTCCGGTGCACAGCCGGCGAGGGGTGCGCACGGTGGTCGTCGACGCCGGGATTCCGGAGGTGCTTGACGAGACCCTGCAGGTTCTCGAACGGGTGCAGAACGTGACCCCGCGGGTCTATGTGGCACGCGAATTGAGCTACGTTCCGAATGACCGGGCGCCCGGCGTGGACCCCCTGCGACGGAGATTGGAAGCCGCCCTGCGCGGCTACCCGGCGCGCGCCATGGAATACCGGTCCATGAGCCTGCTGCTCGAAGACGCCTCGAACAAGTTCGCGGTGGTCGTCTTCAAGACCAAGACCACGCTCCCGTATTCCAGCGTCTATATCGAGCTGGACAGCGGGTACTGGGATGCGGAGTCGGAACGGGAACTCCGGGACCGCATGGAGGCCCGGCGCCGCATGGAGTCGACATGAAGCACGACGAGGCCCGCCTGACCCGCGAACGACAAGAGGCGTGGATCGGGGACGCGGTTCTCGCACTCTACGTGCGGGAATACATCCTGCGGGAAACCGGTCAGCTCGACGGAGAGCGCTTCATCCGCTTCACCTCGAACGACTTCCTGCGGGCCGCCGGAAAGCCGACCCAAATCGAAGCCGAGATCGGCCGAACCTTCGCCGCGGACGGCTTGAAGGCGGCTTACCGGTTGATCGAGGCCCGTCTGCTGCCGCTCTTCCAGGAACAGGAGCGCGCCCGCCGCAGACGAGCCGGCGGCGGGATCGCGGCGGGAAAAGGAAAGAGCCGATCCCGCAGGAGCTGTTAGAGGGGACTGTATCCCCGCCCTGAGCATCGCCTTCTGGGACAGCGGCCTGCGGCGCGATCCGGAAGCCCGCCGGTGGCTGGACGGCAAGGGACCCCGCCGCGTCCTCGAACCGGGAGATCGCTGGCAGCGGAAATAGGCCCGCCGCCGGTCCGGGAAATGGTTTGCGTGCGCCTCCCCCCGCGTGTATCCGCCCGCCTCATGAAGCGACGGCCGAAGTGGTGTTTGGCGATCGCCCTGGCCTTGTTGCCGGCAGCATGTTCCGGGCCGGCTCCGGTGATGATGCCCGCCGGGCCGGCGATGCCGGAACCGCTTCGAACCGCCCTGCGGAATACGAAGGCCGACGTGGTGGTGCTGAACTTCTTCAGCCTGACCTGCTCCCGGTGCCCGCCGGCCGCCACTCACGCCAACCGGATGTTCGATGAGGCGCGGCGGCAGGGGATGGGCGATCGCATTGCCTTCTTCGCGGTCGGGCCCGGGCACGGCCCGGCGCACTGCGAGCTGTACCGCACGCGTTACGGGGTGTCCTTCGCGGTCCTCGCGGACGAAAACCGGGCCGTCACGGCGTGCTTCGGAAAGCTCGCGTTGCCCCTCATGGTCATGCTGCGGCGGACCGGAGACCAATGGATCGAGTTCCACCGCACCCGCAGCTTCCACCGCGACCCGCGGAAGACGCTGGCGCCTGCCCGGCCGTGGCTGGGATTGCATGCTGACGCGCGTCAGGATCCGTGAAAACGGGCTGGCCTCTCCTGGTGGGCCAACGCCGCCGGGACGGCGGCCTCCACCAGCCTTTGGCCTCGCCCGACACTGCTCCCGGTGGATGGCGCCGCTTGCCTTGGCGCAGTCGTGGCGACGACAGGTCCCTCGCGCCATCAAGCCGCCGCCACGCCCTCGGATCAAATCCCACGCCACACGCCACACACCTCTCCGGCGGGGCGGCAATGGCGGGAGGGGCGGGAGGGGCGGGAGGGGCGGGAGGGGCGGGAGGGGCGGGAGGGGCGGGAGGACTGTAACGGCCCCCCGCCCCCGCGGTTCGCCGTCTTCTCCCACCGGCAATGCTCGCCACCTGAATCCGTCAACGTTAACGAAATGAGGTGGAGGGGAAGGGCGACCGCCCGGGCCTCTCCGGCGGGGCCGGGGAGGGCGATCGCCCGGCAGAGCGGCAGGGGCGGGAGGACGGCAAGGGCGGCAAGGGCGGGAGGGCTGTAACGGCCCCCCGCCCCCGCGGTTCGCCGTCTTCTCCCACCGGCAATGCTCGCCACCTGAATCCGTCAACGTTGAC
>CAYPUM010000471.1:0-3447 GCA_964413545.1 uncultured Roseibacillus sp.
CCGGGTATTGCGTGGCGGAGTGGTTTCCCCACACGCAGAGGCGCGTGACCTCGCGGGCACGAACGCCCGCTTTGGCGGCAAGCTGGCTCTTGGCGCGGTTCTCATCGAGGCGCGTCATGGCAAAGAAACGTTCACGGGGAACCCCCGCGGCATTGGACATCGCGATCAGGCAGTTCGTGTTGCACGGGTTGCCGACCACAAGGACGCGCACGTCGGAGGCCGCATTCCGGGCGATGGCCTGTCCCTGCCCGGTGAAAATCTTGCCGTTGATTCCGAGGAGATCCTTGCGTTCCATGCCCGCCTTGCGCGGCACCGAACCGACCAGCAGGCACCAGTTGGCGCCTGCGAATCCCTCGTCAAGGCCGGCCGTGGCGACGATCCCCTCGAGGAGCGGAAACGCACAGTCGTCGAGTTCCATCACCGTGCCCTCGAGCGCCGCCATCGCCGGCTCGATCTCCAGAAGCCGCAACCGGACCGGTTGGTCAGCCCCGAAAACACCTCCCGAGGCAATGCGAAACAACAAGGCATAACCGATCTGACCAGCCGCGCCGGTAACCGAAACCGTAATGGGATCCTTCATGGCCACGAACCTGCACTTAACGGCAGGATCTCCCGGGGTCAATGTCCAATACACCCCCCTCCGCGCGCAAGGAACGTCCCGGTGTGGAGTGCGGTGGCAAGCGACGCAGGAGCAGCTTGCCCGTCGTAGCCCGCAGGGCGAAGTCGGGCGACACCGCTCTGACGGAGCGCGGCCCGCCCCCCTCAAAGCGCCGTCGCCGCCCCGTGGGGGCTCTGCCGGCGCACTCCAGCCCTGCTCTCCAGCCGCCCAACCGCAAATTTGTGGTTGCTTAATTCTCATCTTGGAGCATCCTTCTGCACGTCTGGGTCGCGCGGCGAGGTCGTTCGCCGCCAGGCTTGCAAAGCCTCATCGATCGACTGTTCAACGAGGTGGTCCGCACCGGACGCAATCCTGCAGGCACGACGCATGAGGTGTGTCGACGCTCAACTCGTCGACTCCTCCCATCAGAATCTGCTTTCTTACCCGACATGACCGGACACGTCAGTTGGTCGAGCAAATGCGGGCCCGGGAAGCCGCTCCCAGCCGGTTTCGGGGAATCCCGCTGAGATTTTTCCGGATCGGCGGCCTGACTACCGATTGTTTCCATGAGTTCGAAATCCAAGCCAGAAGCGGCGGACCTTTCCGGAGCGGAACCTTCCGAAGCGGAGCCCGCCCCCGACTCGATACCGAGGAAGACCGAGAGGAAGAAGGCGCCTGCGAGGCAGGCCTCGGAGCAGAAGGTTTCCCGTGACAACAACCTCCGTGGCGCGGACCGCGAGGAGGTTTCCCGGACGAACGAGGCTGCGGCCGACGAGCGTTCCGCAGCGGAAAACCCCTCCGCCGAAGCTCTCCCGGACGAGCCGGCCCGCAAAGCGGCCCCTTCCGGTCCCAAGGACCAGCGCGACGACGCCAAAGAGAAGCGCTCCTCATCCAAACAGGAACGCCGCAGCCGCAACAACCCGGTCCGGGGACGCGTCCGAGGTCGTGGCCGCCGCCGCAAAGGCGGAAGCGGCCAGACCGGAAATCCCGCCGCCGCCAAAGAAGAACGCACCGAGGAGTCCGACCGCAAACCCAGCCAACTCGCCGGCCCTCCCGTCGAAGTGGATGGCATGCTGGAACTGGCGCCAAAAGGATTCGGCTTCCTGCGACGGCCCGACAACGACTTCGAGCAGTCCCGCGATGACGTCTTCGTGGCGCCCGAACTGGTCCGGGTGCACGGCCTCCGGCTCGGAATGTGGGTGCATGGCGTGGCCCGCGAGGGATCCCGCGGACCGCAGCTCATCGAGGTCACGGCCGTCAACGGAATGCCTCCCGAAAAGGCCCGCGGTCTGCCCTACTTCGAGGAACTCAAGGCCACCAACCCGACCAAGCGCATCTCGCTGGAAACCGAGCCGGACCGCTTCACGACCCGCGTCGTCGATCTGGTGGCGCCGGTCGGCCGCGGACAGCGGGGACTGATCGTCTCGCCCCCCCGCTCCGGCAAGACGACCCTCCTGCTGCATTTCGCGGAGGCGGTGCGGGAGCGCTACACCGACAACCTGCATCTCATGATCCTCCTCGTCGACGAACGGCCGGAGGAGGTCACGGAATTCAAGCGCCAGATTCCGGAGGCCGAGATCTACGCCAGCTCGAATGACATGGCCGCCAAGAATCATTGCCGCCTCGCCGAGCTGTGCATCGAGCGCGCCAAACGCCTCGTCGAGGCCGGCAAGGACGTCTTCCTCCTGCTGGACTCGATCACCCGCCTCGCCCGCGCATACAACAACAGCATGCGGGGAGGAAAGGGACGAGGATACCAGACCGGCGGCATCGTGGCCGGCGCCCTCGAAATGCCGCGCCGCCTCTTCGCCGCAGCCCGAAAGACCAAGGAAGCCGGCTCCCTCACCATCATCGGCACCGCCCTCGTCCAGACAAACTCGAAGGCCGACGAAGCCATCTTCCAGGAGTTCAAGGGAACCGGCAACATGGAGCTCGTCCTCGACCGCAAGATCGCCGAACAGTTCATTTACCCCGCGGTCGACATCTTCAAATCCGGAACCAGACGGGAAGAACTCATTCTTCCCGAACACATGCTCCAGAAGATTCACCTGATCCGCCGCGGCCTCTCCGGACATCGGCCGCCCGAGGCCATGGAACGCCTCCTCTATTTCATGAAGAAATTCCCCAACAACGCCCAGATGCTGCTCGAGATCAAAGGTTGACCCGCGCCCACAGCACGACGACCAATACCCCGTTCCATGGCCAAACCCGCTCGCAACATCGACATCGACGAGGTGACCCTCGGCGGAGATCAGCCCCGTTCGCGGCCCGTCGGGGCATCGACCGCCGAGTCCCACCCCGGCGGGGCGATTCCGCGCCTTTCCCCGGCCGGCTTCGTCCGCGTATTGCGTTCACAGTGGCTGAGACCGGTGTGGGTCCTTCTCGCCCTTGCTCTTGGAGCGATCGTTCTGACCGGTCTGGCGCTTTGGGCCGCCGGCGCCCTCTTCTTTGGCTTGCTCCGCAGTCTGGCGGGCGGGGATGCCGCCCGATGGGGTCATGCTCCATTGACGCGAGGCGCCGGACGCCACCCCTGACGGGGATTATTCTCAACATATTCACACGGTTTGCCGCCGTGCGTCACCCCGCAAAACCCGTTATTTCCTCTCGGGAACCCTCCGAATCGGCCCCCGGCTTGTCGTGACATCCCCGCCTTCATGGAGGTGACAGCCCCTTGGGCACAACTTGCGAAAAACCTTCGGTGGCGATTCCGGAACGCAGCGCAATTCATTGATTTCGAGTTTGTTATACCTGATAAATTCCTCGTTTTCCCGGAAATCGGTCTGGCAATAGTTTTTTCCAGTATCGTCTGAGCGCGGTCATGTGTCGGTATCGTTGCAGTATGTTGAATT
>CAYPUM010000472.1:0-3436 GCA_964413545.1 uncultured Roseibacillus sp.
GATCTACTCGGAAGGCGAGTACTATCACGATTTCGGAGCAAGGGGGCTTGCCGGCTTCAATCCCAGGAACGGGAAAATCGATCACAATGGTTGGCGCCGGGCCCTTCCGCCCATGTGGTATCCCACGCATGCGACCGCCTACTATGTCTCCATCACCGGCGGCCGCTTCACTGAAGTCTCGGCGCTGGGCACGACCAGCCTCTACGCCGAGTATAAGGATGGAAAGAATCAGCACAAAAACCCATTTGCCACCGAGATCGCCTTGCTCAGAACCAGCGAGGGAGGCATTTCGCGGATGGCCGGCAGCTGGGACATGAAGAATGCCCACGGAGAAAAGGGCCGGGTCTATGGCCAGAAGCCCCGGAGAGGGAGGGTCGATGGATCTCGCCCGCCTCTGCCACCTGGCGTCGGGGGGGGCGGCCATGGCGGCTCTCATGGGCAGTTGACCAACAACTTCATCGAGTCCATCCTGCTCGACAAGAACCCCATCGTACATGTTAGCGACGCCCTCAACATGACCCTGGCCGGCGTAATCGCCCATAAGTCCGCCCTCAAGGACGGCGAGTGGATGAAGGTGCCGCAGTATGAGTTGTAACTCTGCGATGACCGGTGCCTGTTCACAACCGCTTCCACGTCGGCCTCCAGGAGATTGCCTTTGGTGTAATCGATCATGGCTCAGAAGTACCAGCTTGGGATTGCTTTGAGTGAGAGCTCCGGGTATCGCCGGGAAATGGTAGCACGGATCCGTTCCAAAACAGCTCCCGAATGACAGGCGATTCCGCGCAGGGACTCAAGCGGGATGTCGCCGTGGACCATGGCTTCAGCCTGATTCGGATTCGGCGTGTTCCGGCATTGCAGCCCGTGCTCGACCATCCAAGGCAGGTTTTCCACATGCACGATGCGGAAGATCAGCGCCTTATCTGGAGCAAGGGACGACATGTTAACTCCATCCGGAACACATCCTAAGTCTTCTGCAATAGCAGGGCCATGTAGTCATAGCTTCCGTTCCGGTCCTGAAAGAACACCCGCTTCGCCGTGAACTGGTCGCGGTCTTCGGGATCTCCGTTCTCCTTCCTCACCACCTTGCTGAGTTCATCGTAGGGCGTCACCGAGACCACCGCGGCATCGGCCTCGACGTTCTTGAGCTTGGCCTTGCCCAGCGCCGCCTTGGAGTGCTCGCGAAGCCGTTCGAATCATAGCAGGGGTCAGTCAACGTTTTCCGCTTTTGGAGCCATTCGGGACGGTCAGAAATTGCTGGGAGTTTCCTTTTTGGGGGCCTGGTTTCATGGCGCCTTGGGGCGCCCCTCTCCGCCAAGGCTTCGAAGGGCAAGCTGGGGTTGGAGGGGGTGGGGGACTCGTCCGGCGGGAGCGGGTCACCGTCGAGGACGAGGATGCGCTCGTCATCGAGGGGAAGCTCCGGGGTTTGCCAGGGAATCCGGGACGCATCGAGGGTCTCGGAGTCTTCCTGTTGCGCCCGGCGGAAGAGGGCAGGCACGCGGATCGGTTCCATTGTTGCGATATCGTAGGGCGGAGCGGGCGGGGGCGGGATGTCGAGGACTCCTTCCCACATGCCGTGGAGGCGGAGGAAGAATTCGATTTCCTCGGGGCGGGTGAGGGTGTCGCGGACCTTCATGAGGCCCTTGCAGCGCGGGCAGAGGAGGGGATCCTCGCCCCAGACGCGAGTATGAGGTTGCGCCAGAGGGGGCGCAGGGGGCGGGCGCTGCGGGCAGGAGGCGGGGAGACGGTTTCCGGCGGGCCGTGGGCCGTCCGGGTCGTCCCACACCTCGGCCTGCATCCCGCGGCACTTGTTGAAGGAGCGGCCGCCATCGTCGATTCGATCACCGGGGTCCCGGAGGACCTGATCCGGGGGGTCGTGGGGGGTCTGTTTGGGGGAGAGCGCCGGGGAGGAAATGATCACCGGCTCTCTCCTTGAAGCATTTCATTCGGATGTTACCCTGTGATCGTGCACGAGGAGCCGACGCCCGAGTATCTCCGGATCCTGAAGGGGCTCCCGGGTGCGGCGAAGTTGCATGCCTCGTTTCAGCTCTACTGGTCGGCGCGAAAGCTGAAAGCCTCCTTCCTCCGGCGCAAGCATCCTTCCTGGACGGACGAAGAGATCGAGGCGGAGGTCAAACGCATTTTCCAGAATGCCACCACATGAGCCATTCCTCCTGTTCACGGAGCCGCTCCGCGAGGCGGGGATCCGGCACATGGTCAGCGGAAGTGTCGCCGCAATTTACTACGGCGAGCCCCGGCTGACCAACGACGTGGACCTGGTTCTCTGGCTTACCCCTGACAAGCTCGATCATCTGATCAACTCGTTTCCGGCAGAGGAGTTCTACTGTCCGCCCCGGGAGGTGATCCGCGGGGAAATGGACCGCCCGGAGCGGGGCCACTGCAATCTCATCCATCACGACACCGGATTCAAAGCCGACCTGTACTTCGTGAAGAACGACCCGCTCCATCTCTGGGGCCTTGCTCACGTGGAGGAGGGGGCAATCGACGACTACCGGTTCCCGCTGGCGCCACCCGAGTATGTCATTGCGCGGAAACTCGAGTTCTACCGCGAGGGGGGCTCCGAGAAACACCTGCGCGACATCAAACGCATGATCGCCTGCCTTGGGGAGGAGTTGCAGACCGCGATCCTGGAGCGGTTCATCGGGGAAAAGGGTCTCCGGCAAGAGTGGGAGCAGGCCCGGGAGAGAGAGTGAGACCGGTGCCGGCCCTTCGTAGAGTTCCCGAAATCCGGAACTCGTCACAACTGCAGCGAGAAAGTGTCAGCGCAGCGAGAAAGTTTCAGTCAACGTTTCTCGTGATGTGCGCCGGGAGGAGGGCAGGCCTTCCGGAGCGGGTGGCCGGAGCGGGACGCAGGACAATTTCCGTTCGGCAGCCGTCTGGCCTCCGCCTCCCCGTGACTCCGTGCCTGACGGTCCGCACAATCTGCGGAAAGCCGCTGATGAGATTTGTTGCCGCGAACGCTGGCGTCAGCCGCGGCCTTTGGGACGTCGGCGGGACGCTGTTGCTCTGCGGTGCTCCCGCAATGGATCGACGACGAACACGGTCAGCGCTCCATGATCTCGTACAGTGCGTCGCGGTTCGCGACGTTGACGCGTGCGCGCCGCCGGTCCTGAACTCGGGCAGAAACGGGGCATATGAGCGTGGTTGGTTCTGGTTGTCCTCACCGGACACTCAGCCGAAAGGCATTGATGACCTTTTCGTTCGCTCCGGCGCGGCAAGCCCGCCGGGGTTCGTTCCGGCGCGGCAAGCCCGCCGGGGGAGGCGGAACATTTAGGTTGCTAAACACATCCTTCGGGATGTTCCGGCAAGGCAAGCCTCGGATGGGTTGACGAGAGCGGTCGACGAGAGCGGTCGACGATTGAGGGAAGCGCCCCTCGTCATCTGCTCTCGTCGCCCGCTCTGGTTCGCCGGAATGGCG
>CAYPUM010000473.1:0-3435 GCA_964413545.1 uncultured Roseibacillus sp.
AGTCGAGACGCTCGATCCCTTCACCGGAGTGCTCGCTGCGGCGGCGGAAGATGTCGAGCTTGCCGTCCCCGTCGACGTCCTTGACCTCCGAGATGACCGGGTGGAAGGCCATGCCCGGCACTCCTTCGAATCCCTGCATGGGCCATGCCTTCTTGACCCCGGGCACTTTGGACCAGTCCTTGATCTTCAGCATGTTCACCCGGACGATCTCGCCCCATTGGTCCTTGCCGACGGCGAACTCGCCCTCCGGGCAGAGGTGCATGTTGTTCTTGCGGCAATCGATTCCGCCTGCTCGGCCGGGCCTTGCTGCCGCGTGCGGTCCATCGGGCGCCGCCGCCATGCCGCTTCCGATGCAGGCAAGCAAGCAGGCGGTTGTGATTGCGGTTCGTTTGATGGTCATGTTGGTTCCTGGTTCAATCTTGCCTGTCTCCCGTCCTTCCGGTCTTTCCGCTACACGGCTCCGGCCATGATCCTTTCGAAGGTTTCCGTCGGATTCCATCAGGAAGAGGATGGAGTCCGATCCCCAGTGCCAGGCGCCGGAGGGCATGATCACATCGGTCCCTGCCGGTGTCTCACCCCGGCGAGCCGATCGGCCGGGTTGGCGGCGGTTCGGGCAGGTCGCCGAGAGCCGCCACCGCGGTTTCGATGGTTCGCCTGTCATCCTGCGGCAGTGCGGCGAGGTCGCCGCCCTCGAAGTGGCAGAGAGCCCGGGCAATGACCGCCGGACTGGCGGAGGGGTGAATCGCCTGCAGGCAGGCGATGCCGTCGGCAAGTGGGATGGGGACGCGCAGCAGGGCGGCAATGTCGCGGTAATCCTTGCAGGCGATCCGGTTGTGGAGAGCGGCGAGCTTGGTGGCGAAGAGGTCGCGCAACGACGCAATGCGGACGCCGTTCGGGGCGCATTCCGGCGGCTCAATCTGGCCAAAGGTCAGTCCGCCGAAGAACGCCAGCTTGACTTCGGAAGGCATCCCCTGGTCCCGCCCGAGGATGACATAGGTGTCGGGCTCCTGTTGGAGGACCTGCACTTCGGCCTCGTTGAGCCATGGGAATGACTCATGGACCACTTCCCGGGTGAGATGCCCGGCGCTGAAGAAGTCGAAGTCGATGGAACACCGATGCCCGAGGCGGAGCGCGAGGGCGGTGCCACCGTAGAGGACCCACCGGCGCCAGCTTCCCCCCTCGAACCGCGCCCAAAGGGTCCGCTGCGATTCAGGGAGCAGGTCCGAATGGCAGTTCATGGTGTTCGATGCCCGGCAATCGGCGGGGTGGCGGCAGGTCGGCCACCCCGAGCCTGACCTGCCAGAAGCGACGGCTGCGCGGGCTCAGCGCCCCGGCCGGCGCGGCTCGCAGGACCGCCACCAGCCGGTGGCGCGGAACCTCCCGCTCCATCGCTCGGATGGTCGCCCAGTCGCCGAGGTTCATGACGCGCCACAGAGCGGCATCCGAGTCGGCTGCAGGGGCGGGCCCGCGGTCCCAGAAGATGCGATTCACCATGCGCTGGAATCCCTCCGTCACCACCGGACCAGCTTACCAAGCATCCGTGAAATGGCAAAGACAACCCGCGGCTGTGACAGTCCTCGGGGCCCTTGTCGGAAGTTGACACCGCGCGGGGGTCCTTATTCCGTCGTCACGGTGGCGGTGGCAGCGGTGATTCCGTCGCACTTTGCGGTGATGGTGACCATGCCGGAGAGGCCGCGCCGGCTGCGCAGGACGAGCATGGCCTTGCCGAAGAAGAGGGGATGGCGGGCGTCGGCGAGGCAGTCGAATTCCATGGGATTGCCGTTGCCGATTCCGGCGATCTCCGCCGGGCCGCGCACGGAGAACGCCACGTGGTGGTCCGCCCGCGGACACGGCACGCCGTCGCGATCCACCATTTCGACAAGGACGTAACTCAAGTCATCGCCGTCGGCATGGATGCGGTTGCGGTCGGGGGTGAGCCGGAGCGCGGCGGGCGGGCCCGCTGTTTTGACGACCCGCTCGCCGATCTTCCGGTTCTGCTTGTAGGCGACGACCTTGAGTTCGCCGGGTTCGCAGGGAACGTCCATCCATCGCAGGCGGTAGTAGTCGACGACGCGGTAGTATGGGTTCTCCTTCTCCTCGTCACCCGGGGCACGCAGATCGATTTCGCGAATCCCCGCGAACCGGGGATCGGGTGAACCCTCCGCCCATTCGCGGCTGTCCCGCCCCCGGTTCCGGGGATTTCCCGGCTGTTGTTCGTCGCCGGCCACTCCCTTCACCCGCGTGATCTGCACTTTCAGGAAACGCGTGTTTGCGTTCAGGGTCGCGACGGCCTGGTCTCCCTGGTTCGTGAAATCCTGCTGGCCGGCCGCCTTGTGCCACCTTGTCCCGTCGTCTGATGTCAGCAGGTCGCAGGTGTACAAGTCCGCCTGCGCTTCCCACTGGATGCGGCATTGCGCGATTGCGGTCATTTTTCCAAGGTCCACCTGCCACCATTGGGGCATCTCGAGGCTGCCGGCCGTCCATCCGAAGAACGAAGAGCCGTCATTGGCGCAGTTTGCGGTGCGGGGCCACCAACCGACGCGCAGTTGAGAGGAGGCCCTGGCGGGCTTGTTCAGCGCCTGGTTGTGAGTGGACGTGTCGAGCGCCGCGGCCCGGTCCCGCTTTCGTTGCCGCCCCTGCGAGCGGCCGTTCACGAACAGCTCCGCCTCGTCCCCGTTGGTGTAGACGAACACCGGCACGGTCTGTCCCTTGCGCTCGGGCCAGTTCCAATGGGGCAGGATGTGGACCGTGGTTTCTTCGGGCGCCCAATGACTACGGTACAGGTAGTAGCGGTCCTTGGGAATCCCGCAGAGGTCGACGATGCCGAAATAGCTGCTGCGCGCCGTTTTCTGGTACGGGGTGGGTTCGCCGAGGTAGTCGAATCCGGTCCAGACGAACTCGCCGGCCACGTAGCGGTCCTGTTCCATCCGATGGAACTCCCAATCCGGGATGTCGCGCACGTTTCTGCCCCAGGCGGCGTTGAAATCATACGAATCGACCTGCAAGCCGCCGGAATAATCGCTCTTGTTGAGGGGCAGAGGCAGTTCGTAGAAACCGCGGGTGCTTACGGCGGACGCCGATTCGCTGTAGATGACGCCCTTCTCCGGATAGATGTCGCGCGCGTCGAGATACTTGCGGCCGTAGTTCCAGCTCGTGGCATCCAGCGGCAGCATGATCCGCCTGTTCTTGCGCAACGACCCCGGGCTGAAGCAACCGAATGTGACCGGCCGCGTGGGATCGTATTTCCGGAAATAGTCCCGCATCAGCCGCACGAGCTGTTCGGAGTTCTTCCAGCGGTCGGCCTCGATCTCGCCGATCTCGTTTCCCATCGAGTAGACGACGACGCTGGGATGGTTGCGGTCCCTCAGGACCGCGTTGCGGATCTCCGCCTCGGCGTGGGTTTGAACGAACTCGGTCGGCTGGGCCGGATAGCCG
>CAYPUM010000474.1:0-3431 GCA_964413545.1 uncultured Roseibacillus sp.
CTTGCCACCGCACACCAACACGTGGGGCCCCTCTGGAGTGCGCCGGCAGAGTCCCGCAAGGGACGGCGGCGGCGCTTTGGGGTGCGGGGGTGCGGGTGATCATTCGAAAGCGGTGTCGCCCGACTTCGCCCTGCCGGCTGCGGCGGGCAAGCTGCTGCGCTTGCCACCGCACTCCAGGAGGCTTCGCCTCAAACGGTGCGGGACGGGTGGGGGAAAACCGGGTTGCGTGGCGGGGGAGGATTGCCTAGAAGGCTTTCGCGATGAGGATGGCTTGGAAGTTACCGGGAAGTTGCCGGATGGTGATTGGATTTCTGGCGTTTGCGGTGGCGTCGGCAGGGGCGGGGACGTATGATGAGTGGTGCCGCCGGCATTTCGAGGAGGGTGAGATTGGAGCCGGTCTGGCGTCCCCGGTGCGGGATGCGGACTGCGACGGGAGTTCGAACTTGTTGGAGTATCTGTGCGGGACGGATCCGGCGAGCGGCGACGAGCGGCCGGCGCTCGAAGTGGAGGAGGGCGAACAGGCGGTCTGTTTTCCGTTCGCGTCGGGATGCGGGGACATCACTTACGAGGTGCAGGTATCGAGCGATCTCGGGGGGTGGCAGGAAGCGGAAGGACCGCTCGCATGGAACGAACAGGTGGTGTGGGGGCTCGGGGGCCACCGCTTCGCGCGGCTGCGGGTGGGACGTCGTGCGGGGTTCCGTCTTGATTCGGACTGCGACGGGATGGACGACTTCTTCGAGGAGGGCCTTGTGGGAGTCGATCCGTGGGACGGGTTCACGCACATCGGGGAGGTGGAACCGGAGGACGACTTTGACGGCGACGGGATCGCGAACCTCGACGAGGAGGCCAACGCTCCGGAACGGTCCGGGGAGCCGTTTGCCAGTCCGCGCTTGATCGCGGCGGGAGGTCTGAATGTGATGCTCGAAGGGAGCGCCGACGCCGGGGAATGCGGGGAGTTGGAAGTTCACACCCCGCTTCGCGGCGCGGTTGCTCCGTGATGGCGGAGGATTCCTGGTTGTCGGGCCGGGTGACGCGACGGCGGCTCCCATGGATCAAGCCGGGAGGGGCCGATCAGCCCGCCTTGAAACGGTTGGACCTGCCGCAGGGTGAACTGGCTCAGGTGCATGACGCCGCGGAGGGGATGCGTTACCTCGCCGCCATCGAGCTGACCGCGGGGACGGTGCGCGGCAACCACCTTCACCGCCGGAAGGTGGAACACCTCTATGTGGTGCGTGGCGAGTTGGAGCTGCACGTCGGGGATCCGGAATCGGGAGAGGATGCGGTGGTGTCCTTGTCGGCCGGCGACCTGACGGTCGTGGAACCGGGCGTGGCGCATGCCCTGCGCATCCTGCGCGACGGGTTCGCCATCGAATTCTCCCCGCAGCGCTTCGACCCCGCGGATGTTGTCGGGCATGAACTGGTCTGAAAGCAGAAACATCCGCTCCCGGGAATCTCGATCGAGGGGTTCCCGCACGTGGCTGGCCGATAATCCCGGGGCGAGGATTTCGTCGGCCAAGATCGGGAGGAGTTATCATCGGCCGTCTTTTCCACGGATTGGGATCAAAGGAAGGGGTTCACAACGTGGAGCCCGTCGAATTCCTGGCCATGCGTGAAGTCCTCGGAGTAGAGCAGGATGTTGGTGTCGAGGAAGACGCCGGCGGCCATGGAGTTCCTCCCGTGGCAGGAGTTTCATCGGCGCAGTATTCGCGGCCTGCATCGCCTTCAGCAGACGTAAGCGGCTTCGCCTTGGGCGTTGATCAGCGCACCCAGCCGCCGCCGAGGGCCTGGATGAGGCGGGTGGCGGCGAGGGTGCGGGCGAGGTTGGCGGCGAGGACGGCGCGTTCCTGGGCGAGGGCGGTGCGTTCGGCATCGACGACCTCGAAGTAGTCGGTGGCGCCGCCGGCGTAGCGTTTGCGGGTGAGTTCGGCGACGCGGGCGGCGCTCGAGGCGCCCTTGGCGCGGGCGGCGGCGGCGGCGGCAAGGTGGCGGGAGTCGGCGAGGGCGTCTTCGGTTTCGCGGACGGCGCGGAGGAGGATGTCGCGGTAGTTGGCAAGGGCCTCGCGGTATGCGGCCTCGGCGCGTTTCCGGTTGTATCCGAGGGAGCCGCCTTGGAGGACCGGCAGTCGCAGTTCGGGGCCGAAGCTCCAGAGCGCTGATTGCGAGTCGAAGAGGTTGGTGGACTCGAGGGAGCGCACCCCGCCCTCGGCAAGGATGTTGATGCGTGGCAGGTAGCTGGCGATGACGAAGCCGATGCGCTCGCTGGCGGCGGCGAGGCGGCGTTCGGCGGCGGCGAGGTCGGGACGGCGACGCAGGAGGCCGGAGGGGACGCCGGACGGGACCCGCGGGACCGAGGGACGGTCGTTGCCGGGCGGGAGGCGGAACGAGGCGGCGCTGCGGCCGGCGAGGGCGGCGAGGGCGTTTTCGAAGCGGGCCCGGTCGGCGCTGGCGGCGGCGAGTTCGGCGAGGACGTCCTGATGCTCGGTGACGGCGCGCTCGTAGTCGAGGCGGCTGCTGGCGCCCCGGTCGAACCGGATCTTCATGAGGCGCCGGGCGTCGGCGCGGAGGCCGGCGGTGCGATCGAGGAGGGCGATCTCGGCATCCGTGAAGCGCATCGAGAGGTAGGCGCGGGCGATCTCTCCGCGCAGCGAGAGGATGACGGCCTGGTAGTCGTAGGCGGCTGCCTTGTGTTCCGCGGCGGCCGCTCCGGCCTGTCGCCGCACCCGGCCCCAGAGGTCGATCTCCCATGAGAGGTTGAGGGCGCCGCGGTACTCGTCGAACCTGCCCGAGGAGAAGTTGGCGTTTCCGCTGTCCTGCCGGCGGCGGAAGTAGGCGTCGCCGGTGACGGCGGGAAAGGCGTCGGCGCGGGCGAGTCCGAGACCGGCGCGGGCATGGTCGTAGCGGGCGAGGGCGGCGAGGGCGGTCGGGGAGTCGCGGTGGGCGTTGTGAATGAGACGGGTGAGGGTGGGATCATCGAAGAGCGTCCACCACGACCCCCGGGGAGGGACGGCCTCGAAGCCGGCGTTCTTCCACGCGGCCTCGAGTTCAACCCGCGGCGGGGTGTAATCGGGCCCGAAGGTGCAGGACACCATGAGGAGGAAGGACAAGAGCGGAAGGAGGCGCATGCAAAAGAGTGTCGAGGGGGAAGTGCGGCGGAGAGGGGCAGGGGAACGAATATGGGGCGGGCGGGTGTCGAGGAGTCATCCGGTCATCGGGGCATCGGGTCAGGTTCAGGGGTCAGGCGGGCTGGGTGGCGGACTCGGTGGTGCCGGCCGCGGGTTGGGGGCTGCGGAGGGCGAAGACGGCGGAGAGGACGACGGGCACGAGGAAGATGGTGAAGGCGGTGCTCACGGAGAGTCCGCCGACGACGACGGCGCCGAGGCCGCGGTAGAGTTCGGAACCGGCGCCGGGCATGAGGACGAGGGGAAGCATTC
>CAYPUM010000475.1:0-3426 GCA_964413545.1 uncultured Roseibacillus sp.
GGCTCGACCAACTCGCTCCGGATGGCCGCCCCACTGCTTCGCAAACTCGAAGCCGGCGACGTCCTGGACAACAACTTCCGGAGAATCTCCCCCGCGAGACGCGAAAAGTCCGACGAAGAGGGCCCCCTCATCGTGCGCTGACGCCGCGCCGGCGAAGACCGGCCGTCCGTCCGCGGGGGACGGTCCGCTCCGGACCCGGCAACCAGCTTCATAAAACGTTGGGGTGGAGACACCGGAACGGCCGGGCGGCGGCGCAAGCCGGCCCTGCAACCCTCGCCTCCGGCGGGGCCAAAAACGCCTGCCCGGCGCGTTTTCCGCTGTTCCGGCCGTACGCCGAATGATAAGGACGGGTCAACCCTATGGCATCAGCAAAGAGCAATGCTTTCAGAACATCACGACATCGACCACGAATTCCCCGAGTATCACACCAAACTGGAAGCGCTGCGCGCCGCGGACGAGGCCTTCGACTCGCTCGTGGCGCGGCACGATGAGCTCGACAATGAGATCCGGCGACTCGAAGAGCGCCAGCAGCCCATTTCGGATTTCGAGATGGAGAAGCTGAAATATCAGCGCGCCGCCCTCAAGGACGAGATCTATCAGAAGCTCCGGACGGGCTGAGCAAACCGTCGGGCGACCACGGAAGCCCGGCCCCCCCCCGGCGGGCTTGCCTGCCATGCCGCAGCTCGCAGCGCGAAGGCAGGTCCCGCTGGAGGCGGGTCAGAAACGGGCGTTCACACCGACTTGCACGTAAGGAGCGGGCTCGATGTCTTCCTCGCGGAGGAGCGTTCCGTCCCGGTCCTCGATCTCGAGCTTGCGGAAGAGGCTGTAGCCTCCGGACACGTACCCCCAGACGGGTCCGCCGATCTGCCGTTCGAGCTTCAGGCCGACGCGCACCCGGCGGATATAGATATTGCGTTCCGGCGCCGCCCCGTCGGCCGCGAAGTTCCAACGGGCCGAGTCGTAAGTTCCCCCGGCACTGAGGAGCGTTTTCTCGTTGATGCTGCAGGTGATCCCCGCGGAGGGTGGAATCAGGAACAGCTCCCAGTCGTCAACCGGACGCCAGGTGAATCCGACGCCCGGGGCGACGTAGCTTTGATTGAAACCGGTGTAATAGAGGACCCCGGCGCCGAGGTTGAACCGCGGGCTCCAGGCGTATGCCGCCCCGAGGAGCGCCGAGAGGGAGAATCCCTCGCTGTTCCAACTGGATGCCGCGCCGCCGTAACCCGGCATCACGAAGCCGCCCCACATCCAACGCTCCGAGACGTCGTGAACAAAGGCCACGGGAAAGCGGAAGACGTTCAGATCATTCCCGGGAAGCAGTTCCGGAAGCGAGGAGCGGAACCACGTGGCACGATAACTCGCGAAGCCGAAGAGATGAAAATCGCCGAGGTTGACCGGCAGAACCGGCGTCCAAAGCGAAAAGTCGTCGGAACGGAGGTCCCCTCCCCCGTCCTCGAAGTCCGACTTGAACTGGTGCAAATGGTACGCGGTGCCCACGGCGTAGCCCGGCAGATCGGTCGCGGCGCCCATGCGGCCGAACGAGAACGACGGCATCCCGAGCAGGTTCTGGGGGAGGACGCTTGGTTCCGGTGGAACACGCTTCTGCCCGTCCCCCGCCACCATGTTTCCCCCGTGCACCAGCGCCGGCAAAAACCCGCAAAAAGAGATCCCCAAGATCCAAAGCGCCCGTTTCACACCCCACGGGATATCCGATCGCCCCGCCTGTGACAATGCCATTCGCACCCCGGACGACCCGGGAGTCCCTGAAAACCGGGAGCTGCTGCAAATGAGTCAAGTTTCCGGGCCGCAAGGCCGGCGAACGGCGGCGACCCGCCTTCGCGCTTGGCTTGCTTCGACGAGGCAGGCGGCGACGGATGACGGTGGGAGAGCCTCCTCATCGTCCCCGTTGTCGTCGCTCCCCCCGCGGCGGGATCAACCGGTCCGAGACTTGCCTCGCCGCCGATTCGGATCGCTTTTCTTCTTCGAGGGCGCCCGCCATGCGCCACGCCATATCGCACATCGCACCTCGTCCTCTTCACAACAATTGCGTTTGGGCGAGGATGCGATAGGCGCCCCGGCCGACGATCAACTCGTCGTGGGTGCCGGACTCGACCACTTGCCCGTCCTGGATGACGTAGATGCGGTCGGCATGCTTCACGGTCCCGAGGCGGTGCGCGATGATGAAGCTCGTGCGGCCCCGCATCAGCTCGTCGAGGGCGTCCTGCACGAGGCGCTCGCTTTCCGAGTCGAGCGCGCTTGTGGCCTCGTCGAGGAGGAGGATGGCGGGGTTGGCAAGGATGGCGCGGGCGATCGCGAGACGCTGGCGCTGGCCGCCGCTCAACCGCACCCCGCGAGGGCCGGCGAGAGTGCCGTAACCTTCCGGGAAGTCTTCGATGAACTCATGGGCGTGGGCCTTGCGGGCCGCCTCCCGGATCTCCTCGTCCGTGGCGCCCGGCCGGCCGTATGCGATGTTCTCCGCCACCGATCCGCCGAAGAGGAGAACGTCCTGCGGAACGAGGGCCATCGCGCCCCGCAGGGCCGGCAGGGGATAGTCCGCCGCGGGACGACCGTCGAGAAGAAGCTCCCCGCCGTCGGGCCGGTAGAAGCGCAGCAGCAGCGCAAAGAGGGTCGACTTTCCCCCGCCGCTCGGCCCGACAAAGGCGATTCGTTCCCCGCGCCGGGCCCGGAACGAGATGTCCCGGAGCACCGGCTTGTCCGGCCTCGATGGATAGGAAAAATGCAGGTGACGGGCTTCGACTTCTCCCTCGACGGCATTCCGGAGCCCGTCCCCGCCGGCTTCCTCGGGGTCCTCCCGCAGGATCTCCCGGAGACGCTCGGTGGCGCCATTGACCTTGTGGACCTGGCTGAAGATCTCGGGGAACGAGCCGAGGGAGGCGCCGATGAAGACGCTGAAGAGGATGAAGCCTACGAACTCGCGGCCCGAGATCTCGCCCCGCGCCAACAGCCCGGCGCCGAACCACGCCACCACCGAGATCGTCCCGAAAAGAAAGAAGATGACGAACGCCACGAAAAGGGCGCGGACGTTGGCGCCTTTCTTCACCGCCGCCATGTATTCCTCAAGCGCCGCCCCGTAACGGGATTCCTCGTAGATCTCGTTGCCGTAGGCCTTGAGTTCCGCGATCCCCTGGGCGCTCTCCTCGACCACCACGCTGCTGGCCGCAAGCCGGTCCTGCACGCGCCGGGAGTACTTCCTCACCCCGGTCCCGAACAGCGCCACCGCCAGAACCACCACCGGAATCATCGCCAGCATGAACAATGAGAGCTTCCACGAGAAGACGAACACGAATACCAGTCCCCCCGAAAGCATGACGGAATGCCGCACCACCTGCGGCAGCGTCGTCAGAAGCCCTTCGCGCATCACCTCGAGATCCGCCGCCACCCGGCTGCTCAGTTCTCCCGCCCGGT
>CAYPUM010000476.1:0-3404 GCA_964413545.1 uncultured Roseibacillus sp.
GCAGCAGTGCGCGTTGCTGGCCGCAATCTACGCCGCGGCGGGCGTCTACGGCGCCCATCACGAGCCTTCGGAGGTGCTGTTGTGGCTCTACTCGCTTCGTCTCGACCTCGGAAAGGAGAAGTTCGAGAAGTACCGCCAACTGGCCCTCGCCACGGCCCTCGTCAGCGCCAAGGAGGGCATGACGGCGGACCTCACGCCACGCAGTCCGCTGAAGCTCGTCATCCCCGGCGATCCGCGCCGGCCGGTCGACACCACGGATCCCAACCGCCAACTCGACCTCAACGACCACATCATCAATTTCCTCAACCGGAACACCATCGAGGAGGAAGTCGTGGCCGGTCACAAGGAGGTTCTGCCTGAACTCAAATACGACGACAAGGGCATCGCCATACCGGCGCCGAAAGGGCGGAAGCCAAAGAAGGTTCCGGTCACCGAAAAACGCACCCGCACGCTGTATGCGGCGGACGTCATGGCCAGCAGCGAACTGCAGCAGAAGTTCAACGCCTGCATGGCGAAGATGAACCAGGATGTCCGGATCGATTGCGGGGACAAGGTGATTCACTGGGACAGCTGCGACGCGGTTCACGGCGAGCAATACAAGAAGATCGATTCGGCCTACATGATGTTCCGCAAGGCATACGAAGCCAAGGGCCTGCTGCCGGCCCGGCGCGACCCGTTTGCTTCCCCGGCGGAGCGGTGCGCCTACCTGATCCGCAACGCCGAACACACGTTCCCGCCGGACCTCCAGGCCGACCGCAAGTGGCCGCGTTTCCCTCTCACTGCTCCATGGCCGGTCCTGACCATGCTGGCGGCGGACAACCAACCCTTGCGGGAACGCGAGGAACGATGGACGGCATTCCGCGACAAGGGGGAATTCATGAAGTACGGAGAGTACATCGGGGCCATCGCGCAGCAGCATGCGATGCAGTCCGCCCGCCGCCTGAAGCCTTACCCCTTCACCTACGCCACCGTCCAGATGATGCTCAAGGACGGCGGCGTCTGCGGGAGCATGGGGGCCATCTCGTCGCGCAGCCACAATACCCTCGGCATCCCCGCCTCGCAGGCCATCCAGCCGGGTCATTGCGCCATGGTTGCCTTTCACTATGACCCGAAGACCGGGACCTACAGCTGCAAGGGCGGGCAATACGCCACGGGCGGCGACGAGAAGACCACTCCCTTCACGCCGTGGCCCTTCGAGAATGTCTTCAACCGGACCGGCCGGAAGAACGGCTATGAGATCTCCTTCCACAACCGCAAGCCCATGGTCTATCACCAGAGCATTGCATGGGGACTCAACCATGGCCCGGCATCGTACTACGATTCCATTCTGACCCATGCCGTCTTTCGCCACCTGCCGGAGGATCAACAGAAGACCCACGGAATCAGGTTGCTGGCGAGCGGCCTCGAACGGAATCCCTACAGCTTCCTCCTTGTCGACGAGGCCCAGGCCGCCCTGACCAGCCCCCGGGAACAGATCGCTTTCTGGAAAGGCCTCCTTGCCAACCTGCAATCGGCCGGAAACAACCCGGGATGCCCTGCCGGGGGGCTCTACAACACGACCATCAAATCAAGGATGTTCGCCCGCATCGCCGAATTGCCCGTCCCCGGGGACCAGCGGGTTGCTCGCGAGATCCTGACCGTCCTCGAGGCCGAAAACTGCGGCCTTCCCGCCCCGCTGGTCGCATACCGCCTCGCCGTCTACGGGTTGCCCGATCTTCTGAATCGCACCGAACGGGCCTTCGTGAACCACCTCAAGGCCATCCGGAACCAAGCCTCCCGGGAGACCGACGCCGAATGCAAGAGGATGGCGGAGGTCATCAAGGCCACCGCGGACCGGATCGAGGACAAGAATGAGCGCGAAGAGTGGGCGCAAAGTCTGTGGGAAAAAGGCGAGGGACACGCAAAGTACTTCGGCCATCGCCACCGGGTCGCCACCCACCCCGCCCTGCCCGCGCTCGCGAGGCTCTCCGGGCAGAAGATGCCGCCGGAGTCCGAGCTGATGAAACCCCTCCTCCGCCAAATCGCCGCCGATCTCGCCAGATCGCTTGCGGCCCCGCGCAACATCAAGGAGTGCCGCGCCCTCGCCGCAAGGATCAAGGCCGCCGGTGGTTCCATCAACGACCAGCAACTGAAACGCGCATGGTGCGAGCAGCTTTCCCGGACCATCAGCGGCAAGGAAACCTTCACGCCGGCCAAGGCGAAAAAGAACGCCAAGCCGGCCCGCGATCCCTGCGCCGACGCCATCAAGGCCCTCAGCGCAGGTCCACCCCGGACTTGACCTTGAGGGGTTCGCCGCTGCCCTGCAGATCGGCGCCCGATTACGGCGGAACATCGATGCGACCTCGGCAGTTGCCACCCGGACTCTCCGCGCTCTCCTTTGGCAAGACAGCCGGCGCGAAGCAAAAGGAATGGAAAGACGGCCCTTGCCGGCTCGTAAAAGGTCTCGGAATCCGAACGGAACGGCAGGAGACCTGTCCGCGGACGGCGCGCGATTCCTTATTCACATCACAAGAAAGACAGGTATCCCAATGCAAGCATCGAGCAGCCACGAGATGAGAGTGCTTCGGTTGATTCTGGGGTTTGGCGTCTTGATTGCTGCTTCGGCATTCGCTTCGGCCAAGGAGCGCCCCGCGTGCGACAAGGAGGAAATCCTGCGGGATTGGATGATCCAGGACGCCGGGGGGGATCCCGGGAAGTGTTTCCGGAGCGGGCGGGATGCCCACCTCGAGCGAGGAATGATCGAGAAGGTCCTCGCTGAGGAATCCACGCCGGAGCTGGAGGCTCGGTTCAAGGAGCTGATCACGGCCAAGGCGCCCGGGCGGGACCCGCGCTGGAAGGAACTCTACATCCGGGCCTGCGGGAAGCGGCGGGCGGCGCGTCTCCAAAGCCTCCTCGACCAGACCCGGGAGATTGTCTTCACCAAGCACTACAACATGGGAGGTTCCCACTACGCGTATACCGAGGGGCAGTCGGACGCCCAGGCCGAGCGCCATTTCGTCCCCGGTTCGGCCCTGTGCCTGCTGAAGATGAACGGGAGCTACGGGGAGCTGGTCAACCTCCTTGAAGATCCCAACGGGGTGATTCGGGACCCGGATGTTTCCTACGACGGGAAACGGGTCCTCTTCTCGTGGAAGAAGTCCCTCAACGAGGACGATTACCACCTCTATGAAATGGACCTCGCGACGCGGAAGATCCGCCAGCTCACCTTCGGTCTGGGATTTGCGGATTACGAAGGGGTCTACCTGCCCAACGACGATATCATCTTCGCGTCAACCGCATGCTTCCAGGGCGTACCCTGCAACAAGTCCAAAGTCGCCCTGCTTTACCGCATGAACGCAATGGGGAAAAACGTTCGCCAACTCTGCTTCGACCAGGACCACACCTTCCATCCCGTCGTCCGGGAA
>CAYPUM010000477.1:0-3394 GCA_964413545.1 uncultured Roseibacillus sp.
TGACGAGGGTGGGGTGGCGGGAGGGCCTCTTGAGGGCGTCGATGACGGTGTCGCAGGTGCAGACCGGGGGATGGCCGGCGGGCAGGAGTTCGAGGAGGTCGTCGGGCGGAATCGAACGGGGGGAGTTGATGGGCACAAGGAGGGCCTCGGCGGCGAGGGGCAGGAGATGGTCGAGAATGCCGGCGGTGTCCTTGGTGGAGAGATTGCCGAAGATGAGCCGGGCCTTGGTGGACGGAAAGCGGCGGCGCCAGTTGGCGGCGAGGGCCTTGGCGGCGGCGGGATTGTGGGCGACGTCGAGGACGAGATCGGGCCCGGAGGGGTCCGCGGACGGGGCCGGCAGGATCTCGAACCGTCCCGGCCACCGCACGTTCGCGAGTCCGGTACGGACGACATCGTAGTTGAGCGGGACGCCGATCGCATGGAGGGCCGTGACGGCGAGGGCGGCGTTGAGCGATTGGTGATCGCCGGCGATCCCGATGCCGTATCCGCGGAGGGGCTCCTCGATCCATTCGAGCGGGGCGCGTTGTTCGTTGGCGGTTTGCGCGATGACGGTGCGGGCCGCGGCTTCCTGGGGGGACGAGAGGGCGGGTTTGCCGGGCCGGATGATGGCGGCCTTCTCGGCGGCGATCTCGGCGAGGGTG
This sequence comes from uncultured Roseibacillus sp., assembly GCA_964413545.1. GTDB lineage: Bacteria > Verrucomicrobiota > Verrucomicrobiia > Verrucomicrobiales > Akkermansiaceae > Roseibacillus_B. The sequence continues at coordinate 642 of CAYPUM010000477.1, forward strand.
TCGCCAAGCCATTGCTGGTGGTCGAGCGCGACGGGGGTGAGGACGGCGAGGTCGGCGGGAACGGCGGAAGTGGCGTCGAGCCGTCCTCCCATCCCGGTTTCGAGGATCAGGAGTTCGCAATGGCTGGCCGCGAAGTGCGTCATGGCGAGCGCGAGGGTGAGTTCGAAGAAGGTCGGGTGAGGGTCCCAGTCCGCGACATGGCGGCGCAGGGCGGTCAGGTGGCGCGCGATTTCGTCTTCCTCGATCTTTGTGCCGGAGACCTGGATGCGTTCTCCGTAGTGGACGAGGTGGGGGGAGGTGAACAGACCGGTGCGCAGCCCGGCGGCCCGCGCCACGGAATCAATCAGGGCACAGGTGGACCCCTTTCCGTTGGTGCCCGCGACGTGGATGACCCGCGTGCGGGGCGGCGGGTAGGCGAGGAATTCCCTCAGGAGCCGCTTCGGGCGCTCGAGCCCGAGCTTCATGCCGAAGAGTTGGGTCGAGTAGAGCCAGTCGATGGACTCCGGGTAGGTCATGCCGGCGGCATGAGATAGCCGAGCAGTTCGATGAGGCGCTCACGAAGGTGGCGGCGTTCGACGATGGCGTCGACGAGGCCGTGTTCGAGCATGAACTCGGCGGTCTGGAAACCGGGGGGAAGGTCCTGGTGGGTGGTTTCCTTGATGACGCGGGGTCCGGCGAATCCGATCATGCACTTGGGTTCGGCGAGATTGACGTCGCCGATGGTGGAGAAGGAGGCGGTGACGCCGCCGGTGGTGGGGTGGGTGAGCACGGAGAGGTAGGGGAGGCCGGCCTGACTGTGGCGGGAGATGGCGCCGCAGGTCTTGGCCATCTGCATGAGCGAGAGGAGGCCCTCCTGCATGCGGGCTCCGGAAGAGGCGGAGAAGATGACGAGGCCGCGCTTCCCGGCGATGGCCGATTCGACGGCGCGCGTGATCTTTTCCCCGACCACGGAGCCCATCGAGCCGGCGAAGAACTTGAAATCCATGACGGCGAGCACGACGGGGTGGCCGCCGAGGGCGGCCCGGCCGGTGACAACGGCTTCGGTCAGCTTGGTCTTCTCCATGAGGAGCGCGATCTTGTCGTCGTAGTCCTCGAAGCCGAGGGGGTTCGAGGAGCGCAGGCCGGAATCGAATTCCTCGAAGGTTTCGGGGTCCGCGAGGAGTTGGATGCGTTCGTGCGCGCCCATCAGGAAATGGTGGGCGCAATGCGTGCAGACGTGGAAGTTCTGCTGGAGATCGAGGGTGTGGATCATTTCTCCGCAGTCCGGACATTTCGTCCAGAGGTCGCCGGGGAGTTCCTCCTTCTTCTTCCGTCCGCGCCGCAAGGGCGGCTTACTGAAAATTCCCATCTTGGATTTGGTTGGGTTGGGAAGTCCTGCTTCGAAACGAGGTTGTCACTTGCGGAGCGCGTCTGATCCTCGGGGGGAAGAAAGGAGTCTGGCGGGGGCGGCCGGTCGGGGGCCGGAAGAGGCAAGGCGGAAGAAGACTAACCACGAAGCACAGTGAGGACAATCACCATTTCCGCCCCCCCTTCGGCGAGGAGAACCCGTGCGCATTCCTCTGAGGTTGAGCCGGTTGTGAAGACATCGTCGACCAGGGCGACGGGGCGCCCGCGGATGGTGGGGCGGCGTTTTTCATGGCGGCTGAGGCGGAACGCTCCTTTGAGGTTGCGCAGGCGGTCGGCGCGGGAGAGGAGGGTTTGCTGGGAGGTGGGTCGAATGCGGCGCAGAACAGGGGCGCATGGGAGGCCTTGCAGACGGGCGAGGGTGCGGGCCAATTCGTGGGACTGGTTGAAGCGGCGCCATCGTTGACGCTTCCAGTGAAGGGGGACCGGGACGAGCGTCCACGGGGGATCGGTCTGTGACGAGAGGCGGGGATCGTCCCACAACTCGGCAATCAGGAGCGCCAGTTCGTGATGGAGGTGAATCTGGCGCCCGTATTTGAAGGCGTGGATCAGTTCGAGGGCCTGGTTGCGCGCCCGCAGGGGAGCCCGGGCAAAGGCGAAGGAGCGGGGTTGGACGCGGCATCCGGAGCATTGCACGTCGTCGGGCACCGCGCCGTCGATGGGAATCCCGCACTGGATACAAAAGGGCTTCACGATGCGTGGCAGGTCGCGGTTGCAGGACCCGCAGAGATAACGGCCGTCGCGAAGCGGTTCGCCGCAAACGGCGCAGGCCGGCGGGTAAAGGAAGTCCAACCAGCGCGTGGGGATCGAAGACACCTTTCCTATGCGGTCTGGCCGGCGAGGGGTTCGTGCTGGCCGGGGAAGGAGGGAGGTTGGCGAACGAGGCGCGCGAACAGGACAACGAGGAAGGCGGTGACGGCGAGGGTCCCGAGAGGGATGAGGCCGGCCTTGAGATCTTCTCCGATGTAGAGGGCGAGTGCGGGGTCGAGGTCGGGGCGGCGGTCGGCGACGCGGTCGAAGAAGGAGTATGCGAAGATCCAGCCGGAGTGCAGACCGATCGGGAGCCAGAGCGAGGCGGTGGCGTAACGGGCATAGGCGAGGATCAAGCCCACCACCGTGAGTGAAATGAACTCGTGGAAGACGAGGTGGAAATCCTGGAAGCGGCGGGCGATCAGGAGGAGCATTTCGAATCCGGCGGTGTTGCTGCCGCGGTCCTCGGGGACGAGGTTGCCGGTGGGTTGCAGGAAGTGCAGGCCGGCAAAGAGAAGCGAGATGACCACGATGGCGGTGGCGGGGCGGAAAGCGCGCAGGCAGATCCCCAGAAGGATGCCGCGAAAGATGATCTCCTC
>CAYPUM010000478.1:0-3391 GCA_964413545.1 uncultured Roseibacillus sp.
TGCCGGAGAAGCTCCTCGCGTTCGAGCCGGACCATGTAGAGTTCCATGGCGCGCTTGAGAGTCACTTCGAGTTCGGGGACCTCCCATGGTTTGGTGATGTAGCGGTAGATGCCGCCCATGTTGACGGCGTCAACGGCGGCGTCGATGTCGGCGTAGGCGGTGGAGAGGATCCGCACCGCGTCGGGTTTGAGGAGGCTGACCTTTTCGAGGAAGGCGGTCCCGGACTCGTTGGGCATGCGCTGGTCGGTCACCACCACGCCAATCTCCTCCTGATGCTCGCGAAACCGCTCGAGTCCCGCCACCCCGTCCTCGGCAAGGACGATGCGAAAGATTTTCCCGAAAAGCCTGGCGAAATACTTCCGGGTTTTCTGCTCGTCATCAACAAAGAGGACGAGGTGCTGACGATAGTCGACAACGGGCTGGCTCATGACACTGAAGTGGTGGTTTGCATCGCGATCAACGGCGCTTCCTCATTTTCCTCCGCTTCCTCTTCCTCATCGACGGAAGGAGGCGGGAAACTCAAAAGGAACTCGGTGCGTTCGCCGGGGGAACTGCGAACCGTAATCCCGACCCCGTGCGAGTCGACGATCCGGTGGCAGATGCTCAGCCCGAGGCCCATCCCCTCCCCGACCTCCCGCTTTGTGAAGAAGGGATCGAAGATGTGCTCCAGATCTTCGGGCTGGATCCCTTTCCCGTTGTCGCCGATCGTGATGCGCACGGAGCGATCCCGCTCTTGCCGGCAGTCGATCCAGACGCGGGGCTGCCTGCCCGCTTCCCGGGAGGCGCCATGCGACTGGGCGGCGTTCTGGATCAAGTTCACGAACACCTGGCAGAGCTGGTTCCGGTTGCCGTCGATCTCGACGTCCTCCGGGACCGAAACCTCGAAGTCGATCCCCTTCAAATCCCGGCTGAGGAGGCGGCGGGAGAGCTCGACGACATCCGCCACCACGACCGGCTCGCGCTGAATCGTCTGCCCCCTTGTGAAGGCGCGCAGGTCGCTGACGATCTGGATCACGCGGTCCACGCCCTCTTCGATGTCCCCCACCATCTCGAGGAAATCCTGCCGCTCGTCGCTCGCGATGTCGTCGGCAAACACCTTCACGGTATGGATGGCGGATTTCGCGTAGTTGAGGGGGTTGTTGACTTCATGGACGATGCCGGCGCTCATGCGGCCCAGCGAGGAGAGCTTCTCGGCCTGCAGGAGGCGCATTTCATTCTCCCTGATTTCCCGCAGGGCCGATTCAAGTTCGCGGTTCTTCACGGACAACTGCCGCTGATAGCTCTGCCGGTCGAGGAGGTTGCGAATCCGGACCCGCAACTCGGCGGTCGTGAACGGCTTGGTCAGGAAATCCGTCACCCCCGCCTCGAGCGCCTTGAGGCGCGCCGAATCGTCGGCATGGGCGGTGAGCAGAATGATCGGCAAGTGCCGGGTCTCCTCGTTCCAGCGCAGGCGGCGCGTCAGCGCGATGCCATCCAGTTCGGGCATCATGAGATCAAGGATCGCGAGGTCCGGAGGCCTCCTCCGGGCCAGTTCCCACCCTTCCGCACCGTCGCGGGCCTCGACCACTACGCAGCCCATGCTTTCGAGTTCTCCCCGCAGGAAGCGCCGAAGTCCCGCCTCGTCGTCCACCACGAGAACCCGCGTGTTGTCCGCGCCCTCGGGCAGGCCGCCGGGCGCCCTCTCCGGCTCCTCGTCCACCTGCCGCCCCATCCCCTGCAGACGCGCCCGCTGATAAATCTCCTCGATCGGGTCGGTCCGCTCCGCCCCGGCGCTCCCGTCCCCCTCGGACGGAACATCCCCGGGGGCCGCGGGAACGGGTATCGACACCGTGAACGTCGTCCCGACGTCCCGTTCGCTTTCCACCTCGACGCGCCCGTCGAGGGACTCGGTGAGGCTCTTCACGAGCGCCAGCCCGATCCCCACCCCGCTGTGCTTCCGCCGGATGGAACTGTCCGCCTGCCAGAACCTCTCGAAGGCCGCTCTCATCTGTTGCTCGTCCATCCCGGCCCCGGTATCCGACACCACGATCTCGACACGGCCGCCCACGAGGGCCGCCCCGACCGACACCTTCCCCTCCGGCGGCGTGAACTTGATGGCGTTGACCGCGAGGTTGAGCACGATCTTTTCGAGCCGGTCCCGGTCGAGCACGACTTCGGTCCCGTCGGGGGACGACACGGCCCACGTGAGGTCGATGCGTTTGCGCTCTGCCATGGACGCCAGATTGCGCCCCAGCCCGTCGATGAAGCCGGCGAGGTCGAATCGCTCCGGGCGAAGCGGAATGCCTCCCCGGTCAAGGCGCACAAGGTCGAGAAGGTCGTTGATGAGCCGCAGCAGCCGCATCCCGTTGTCCTCGAGCGAGTCCACCATTCCGGCAAGGTTCGCGTCGCGGCGGACCGCCTTGCTCGAGCGAAGCTTCTCGATCGGCGCAAGGATCAGCGTCAGGGGGGTGCGCAGCTCGTGGCTGATGTTGGCGAAGAAGCGCGTCTTGGCCTCGTCGAGTTCCTGCAGCCGGCGATGGTTCTCGGCGAGCTTCTCCTGTTGCTCGATCACCGCCTCCCGCAGGCAGAACTCCCCGAACCGGATGCGGTTGTAGTAGTAAAGCCCCACGCACGCGAAAACGGCCGTCACAAAGAGGAAAAACGCCGCCACCACGATATCGTTGCCGGGTGTCCCCAGCCCGGTCGCCACCAGAAGATAACTCCCGATACAGAGCACGGAGTTGATCACCCCGTCGCTGAACCTCCACCGCAGAATCAGAACCGCCCCCACCATCACGAGGTTCAACCCCGCGTAATACGGGGAACCCCCGGTCCCGATCTCCACCAGAATCAGATTCAACGCCAGTATCACCGTCAGCGCAATGAGATGCCCCACCACCCGCACCGGTTCCGGTTGCAGCCGCGGAATATACAACATCGCCAGAAGCCCGAGCAGAACCAGCGAACCCCAGAAGCGGATCTGCACGATGGCCCAAAGCAGGTCCCAATACCGCGGCGCCCCATAAACCACAAGATCGAGAACGATCCCTCCCAACGCGAACACCGCCCCCAGAAACGCCGCCCGCCGGCAATTCGAAAGGAGAAGCGCGGCTTCCTGCTCCTCGAACCGCTTCGCGAGACGCCGCCGCCTGTCCGGCGTCATCTCCCTATCGACGGCATCCGGCATGGGCGCTCTGACATTTGCGGATTTCAAGGAAGAGATTCACCCCGGTCGGATCCTCCCCGACCTGCATCTCCAGAAGCCCCCGCTCGCGCGGAGCCAGATCCGCCATGGCGTCCCGGTCGCGGTAGATCAGATTCCACTCGACAACGAATTCCATCCACGCCCGGCTCGGATTGGCGGGGCTCACGTTGGTGATCACCAGCAGCCCGCCCGGCGCCATGAGCCGCA
>CAYPUM010000479.1:0-3382 GCA_964413545.1 uncultured Roseibacillus sp.
CGTTTCGAGGGCGTCGGGCCGGGGGTGGGACACCAGCCATCGCCGGAACTGCGACTCGCGGCCCTTGGTGTAGGTCTCCTCGATGCCATCGAGGTTGAGCCAGCCCTGCCACGAGTCCCAGCAGCCCAGCCACAGCGGATGGGCCAGCGAGGAGCCGCTACTCTCCGCGTAGTCGTCCTCCTCAAGGATCCGCGCCGCGGCGCTGATCCGCTGGTCGGGACCCAGTTCCTTCTGCAGATCCCCGATCGCCAGCGCCAGCGCCAGCCGGGCGTTGGCCTGCGCCTCGGCCCGCGCCGCCTCGCGGCTGCCGGACCGCACCGCGATCGACGACAGCGCCAGCAAGCCGATCGCCACCACCGTCAGCAGGACCAACAGCGAAACGGTCACCACCAGCGCGAATCCGGATCGACGGATGCCCGGGGCGGGACAACCCGGGACGGGTGATCCCACTTCCTGTTGACAGACCAGTCGGCAGCGCGGTTCCACTTCGCAGAGAATCCAATCACCGGTGGGCATGACCGTCAAGCCACGCGCTGTGACGTTGTGCGCATTGTGGGTGTCAAACGTGCAGGGTGATGCACAGCGGGAGGCCTGTCCCGCCGTCTTCTCGAGTTGAACATCCGACATCCAACAAGGGATATCCAACCGACCATCGGCCTGCAGCCTGCCGTTGATATAGATGGTGGCGTCTTCGTCGTGGAAGATCATCAAGGTCGGATCCACTGGAATCGTTTCGAGGTCCCACTCCCCCCGGAGCCAGATGTCCGGCGTGTCCTATTGGGTCGCGGGCTTGAAGCCCGGGGTTTTCCGGGTGCCGAATCCGCCTTTGCCCGACTTCCAGCCGTGGGCCGGCGCGTTGAAGTCCGGCTGAAACCAATTCCCGGCCGGTTGGGTGAACGTGCAGGCCCAGCGCGACACGAGCTTGGTCTTCCGCGGCGGGTCGGGCAACGGAGACCAGGTTCCGGAAACCGAAGCGGTTCTCGTGACCCACTTTTTCCAGACGGCGTCGTCATCCATGAGGCGGATGAACACGCCGCCGACGACCGGCCGGGCCTGGAAGCCGTGCTTCTTCTTGACCATCAGGCGTTGCCGGGCGCTGTCGGTGAAATACCAATCGGTCATCGGGACGCGGTCGGGGGTCGCGTTCAAAAAGGCAATCACCGGGGCGACCAGCGCCTTGAAATCCTCCTGCTTGCCGGTGATCGAGGCGCTCCAGACGATCCAGTCCAGCTTGGTAAACTTGGCGCGATTGTCGAGGGGAAGTCCGTAGGTGTTCTGGATTTTCCTGTAATGCGCCATCTCCTTTTCCGCGACCGACGGGGGGAACAGGTTCAAATCCAGCAACCGGTCCCAGACCAGGTTGTATTTCTGGCTCCATGTGAGGTATTTGGCCCAGGTGGTCAGCAGGTCCCAATACTCCCTGGCGAAGGAGATGTCGTTTTCCGCCTGAACCACCGCGGCGACCAGGAGGATCATGTTGCCCGACTCTTCAACGGGCATCTGACGTGCCGCGCTTTTCTCTTTGCCGCCATAGGCCTGGCCCATGGCGTGGGGATAGCGGCCGAGATCGTGCGGAGCGAAGGGGAACTTCCAGCGCCCGGATCGGGCATACTCGAGGATCGGGACGAACGATGCCTTTGCCAGGGCCGGGGAAAGCAACAGGACCTGCGGAGCAAACGGATAGAAGACGTCGACCGTGGCCATGCAGCCGCCGCTGAAGGTCTCCTTCGAGAACATCAGCGGCCTGCCGGTTCCGTCGTCGACGATCTTGTTGGCTCCCATGGCCTGGCGGTAGGCAAGCGAGCCGAGCAGGCGGTAGTCGCGTCCACCGGCCTTTTCCAGATCGGCCGTCAGCTCGCGGTCGAACTCCCGGCAGCGCGCGGCGATCTTCCCGAAATCCCGATCCGACTCGGTGAGCAGTTGGCCGATCGTCCTGCCGTTGCGCTTCCAGAATGCCTCGAGCCGCTTGCCGAAGTAGAGGATCGACTTGATGTCGTCATAGGCGAGGATCGCCCGGCAGCTTCGCTGCCCGCCGGGACGGAGCGTTTCGAGCTTCCATTGGAGGGCCATCACGGGCGCGCCGTCCCGGACCGCCCTTGGCATCCCGCTGTCCATCGCGGGCAGCGGCCCGGCTTCCATGAACCGTTTCCGGCAGTCCTCGGCGGCGGCGATCGTGCTTTGCGGCTTCTGCGATTCCGGGGCCGCCAGATGGAAGTGCCCCCAGTCGATGCGGACGTTGTCGCCGGAGCGCCCCAAGATGTTCTGTTGCTCCGAGCCGGCACGGAGGACGTGGAGTCCTTCGACCTCCTCGCGGTTCCAAACCACCTTCTGGTCGGGCTGGTGGACGACAAGGTCCATGCCGGCGTCGAGGTAAACCGCCACCTCGTGCGGGCGCTGGCCGGTCGCCGTGCAGTCCCAGTTCAGCAAGACGACCGGGCTGCTGATCCAGTCCAGGTTTTCCGGCAGCGCCGGCTGCATGAAGGTCATGACCAACCGGATCCCTGCCCCCTCGAAGGTATAGACGCTCCGGGTGGGGAGCACCTCGACGGAAGTCTGCGGCAAGGCAGGCAGGTCTTCCGGATCCTTGCCCATCAGGCGGAAAGTCTTCCCGTCGATCCGCACCAGCGAGGTCAGCGGATGGGCACGCCCGGTCCAATGGCGTGTGACATCGCCCGACAGGGTGTCGCTCATGCTCCAGATGCTGAAATACGGGTCACACGCGACCAGCGGCACGGCGGGCGGGCGGAAGGGCTCGGCATCGCTCCCGGCGCGGGCGTCGGGACATGCGAGGAAAAGCAACGCCAGCATTCATGCGATCACGCGGAAGGCTTGCACGGTTTTCTCTATGGGTTCGGGCATGGATTTCATGGTGTCGGGCTATCCATCATCGTCAATCTCTGGCGGGCTTCTTCGAGCCGTTGCCGGATGCGGGGTGTCCGCCGGGGAGCCACTTGCGATGCCCGGCGATCACCGCGGCGTGCCGCGGATCGGACGCCAGATTGGCGTGCTCCCACGGGTCCTTGTCATGATCGTAGAACTCCTCGCTGCCGTCGTGGTAGCGGATGTAGCGCCAGCGATCCGAGCGGACGGCGTGGTTACCCTCGCGATAGGTCATGAGTCCGCCCTGCCGGAGGCATCGAGCTGGTCGAGCAGGCGCCCGACCACCGAGTCGGCATAGTCCGCCGAGGCCTGGTAGCATTGGACCATCCGCGCGAGGCTGCGCGGGTCCGGCGCCTGGTGGCGGATCACATTGGAGTAAATGCATTTCTGGAAATCGTCCCAGCTCAACTCCGTGCCGCGCGGGTCGTCGCCGCCGTGGGCCCACTGGTCGCCGAAGATCTTGCCGGCTCCCTTGGCACGATATCCATTGTTTCGGAAATAC
>CAYPUM010000480.1:0-3358 GCA_964413545.1 uncultured Roseibacillus sp.
CTGCGGGCGTGACCCCAGCCCACGCCCCTGCCCCACTGGTCCGAAAACGGGTGGAACTGGAAGAAGATGTGATGCCATCCCTCGTGGTGGAACGCGCCGCACACGTCGTTCATCCACTGCGGCGGCGGACGGAAGTGAAACACCGGGCGGGTGGGGTCGCCGGCCACCTTCGCCGCCGCTGCTTCCACCGCCTTGACGGCCCGTGCGATGGCGCCCCCGGTCCCGGGTTCGGCCGCGCCGGCTGCCCCCGCCGACAAGCTCAGCAGCACCGCCCCGCAGGCAGCGTCACGCTCCGCCCGCACGGCCGCCCTCATCGTTGTGTCCGTCATCGTCGAAGTGGTCTCTTTCAGCTTCATCGTTTATGCCTTTCCTTGTGGCCTCTTGGGCTCATTGGAGCAAGGAGAACTGGGCGAACCGGGTCGAGTTCCTCCGGAAGAGCCTTTGACAGCGTTTTTTCCTCCCGCTCCTGCTGTCAGCCCTCGGGTTCACCCATGCCGGGGTGGCCGCGGAACCGGGCATCCGCGACGAATCCGCAATCGCCGCCGAGGTCCAGCGCCGCCGCGATCATCGCGGCCTTTCGTGACGCCGGGGTGCCATTCATGGTGGCCGGGGCCCCTGCAACCAACGCCCGCGGCCTCATCAATCCGGCGGCTGTTCGCCGCGGGCCTCGAACCACTTGCGGAGAAACAACAGATCGGCGGCATCCTTCTCACGATGCGTCGATTTCTTCATCCGCCATAGCAGGCGCGGCGAGGCAAAGGGCACCTCCACGTCACCGATGCGGCGGATCACGATGTCCTTGGCAGCCTCCTCGTAGCGGATGCCGGAAGCGGAGCCCATCAGATCGACCGTAATTTCGTCGTTGACGCGGACCACGGCGAATTTCGCGACGTCGCCGGGATCGAGTTCATCCACGGCGCGGTCGGGCAGCGAGCGCAGGGCCTCGTAAACGCGGGCCTCGTTTTCCGGATCGAGGGCGATGATGAGATCGAGGTCCGCTGTGAATCGCGGATATCCCGCGCGGATGACCGCAAATCCACCAATCACCACATAGCGGGCGCCCAGCCGGTTGAGAATCCGGCAGAGGTCCGTGAGATCCTTCTGCTGAGGCGGCCTCGAACTCAATCCGTCGGAGCTGGATTCGTCCGCTTCGTCAGTTGGTCCAGAATCCATTGGTCTGCTTCTTCGTGGGAATGGAACCTGTAGACGCCCTTGGGAAGTCCGTTGGAAGGGCACAGGGTGCCGCCCGAGCGCTGCAGTTCCATGCCGAAGGCAAAGGCGTCGCGTATTCTCCTTTGCCCGACCGTCTTGCCGGGACTCTCGTCGAGATTGATTGGGTCTTCCACGCCGGAACGCTAGCACCCGCCGGTGGGAATGGCGAGCGATGAAATCGCCACCGCGGAGTCATCGGATGCAGAGAATCGCTCCTTTTGCCTCGATCTCGCAGTCTGGTCCTCGCCGGCCGCGTCGAATTCCGGATTCGGCGCTTTGCGCGCCGCCAGCCATTGTTCCTGCCGATCCTGAACCTGTCCGTCCCGACACATACTCGCACCCTTCCTCGCCACCCTTGCTCGGATACCCTTCAGCGACCCGCTTCCATCGGAGCCAGTCCGTGAGTGGAGCGTTCGCGCTTCCCACGGGCTGAATCCGGTTGCGAACCCGGTAGCCGACAATCGTCGCCTCCAGCGGGGCGAGCCCTGCCCGGGGGGCTCGACTTCGACCTTGCAACCTGCCCCCTGCATCCCGACGAAGCTCGCGACAAAGGTTCTGAACGCTGCATCCCGGTCCAAGTGACCGCCTCGCTCGTCACTCCCACATCGATCCCATCGTCCATGCGTCGAGCCTGGTGAGCACGGCGCTGCCGCCTTCGGCGAAGAGGTCGACGCCGAGGGCGGCGGGGTCGGGGAAGCAGCGGGCGGTGAGGGCGGCGCCGCCGGTGTAGATCTCGACGATCGAGCGGTCGAGGAAGATGCGCAGGGTGATCGGCTGGCCGGGCGACCCGTCGCGGGTGATGCCGCCCCGGGCGGAGGCCGCCTTGGTGACGGTGCCGTCGACGCCGAAGTTGTCGGTGGCCGGCTCGTACCAGACGCGCACCGCCTGTTTGCCGTCGCCGGAGAGGCGGACCTTCAGGCCGAGGCGGGTGGCGGCGGTGGCGGCGCGGTCGAAGGTGGCGATCAGTTCGAGGGCGTCGCCGCTGATGGCGGGCAGGTGGCCGCCGGTGCCGGCTGGAATGACGAGGTTTGTGCGGTTCCGATGCTCGCCGCGGAGGGTCTCGATTTCGGGGACCGGCTGTTGTGCGACCGACTTGCCGTTGCAGGTGATGAGGCGCGGGATCGAGTGGGCGCCCTGCCACCATGGGACCGTCTTGGTGGGTGACGGCGGGCCGGTCACCCAGCCGTGCATCAACTGGCGCCGGGCCCCGCCGGGCCCCTTGTCGTCGACCATGTTCACGTTGAACGAGTAGTAGGTGCCGTTGTCGATCGATTGCGGTTTCGGGTCGTCGGGCGTGAAGAGCATCGTTTGCTTGTCGTAGGCGCCCACCCAATACGGATTGCCGGAGCCGACCAGCAGGACGTGCTTTCCGTCCAGTTCGATCAGGTAGGGCAGCTCCCAGAACTTGCCCCGCCTGACTGACGGGGCGATGTTCCTTTCGAGTTTCCAGCGTTCGAGGTCTCCGGAACTCCACAGCCACGCGGCGCCCTGCGCGTTGCGTCCGCCGGTGCTGCCGCCGATGAGCTGGAACCAGGTCTCCCCGTCTTTCCACACATAGCCGTCGTGGTGGACGGGGCTCTGGTCGTTGGGCCGCTGGTTGTGATCCATGACCATCTTCTTCTTCCAGGTCACGCCGCCGTCGTCGCTCCAGGTGAGCATCCCGTAGCGCGGGCCTCCGCGCCCGGAGACGTTGCCGGTGTAAAGCCCGTGGATCTTGCCGTCGTGGCTGAAGGTGTTGCCCGAGTAGACCCCGCCGCAGTCGTATGGCGTGTCGGGCCACACCGCCACCGGCCAGTCGACCCAGTGGACCAGGTCGTCGCTGACGGCGTGCCCCCAGCAGCGCGCGCTGCGCCGCCAGCCGCCGCGCCCGTCGGGGACCTGCGGGTCGAATTGATAGAAGAGATGGTATTTCCCGTCGTGGTAGATCGGGCCGTTGGGGTCGTTGATCCAGCATTCCGTTCCGGTGAAGTGGTAGATCGGGCGGTGCGGGTCGTTGGCGATCATCCACTTGCGCAGGGCGCGGGCGGCGCGGGAGTAGGTCTCGAGATCGGTGCTCTTGACGACCCGGCGGTAGTCCGCCACCGGCTCGGGCAAGCCGGCATACGGCGCGGCCAGGCGCGCCTCGCGGCGGCGCTTGACTTCCTCC
>CAYPUM010000481.1:0-3351 GCA_964413545.1 uncultured Roseibacillus sp.
GATCCGGAGGTTCCCGGGCGAGGCCGACCCACTTGCGCCCGAGACGGATCCGGAGGCTCCCTCTTTACTTCAAGGAGAACTCCTGCCATGACCCGGAAGATCCGATGGTTCGCGATGCTGGTGCCGGCCTTGTTCGTGCTGGCAGCCTGGCCGACGCATGCTCAGGAGAAGGACGAAGACAGCCTCATCGTGGCGGAGGATCTTCTCATTGACGATCTGTTGAGCGAGGAAGCGGGCGCCGAACCCCTCGAAGAGGCGGAAAGGCTTGAGGAAGCGGTGGAAGTCGCCCCGGCGGCCGAACCGGAACCGATCGAGCCGGCTGTGGAAGAAAAGGGCTGGGACGTCGGACCGGAGGAGGAGCCGCTGCTCCCGCAGGAGGAGCCGCTGGTCTTCGAGGAGGAGCCGTTGCTCGTCGAGGAGGGACCGGCGGCTCTCGAAGAGCCCGCGGAAGCGGAAGAAGAGCTTCCGCTGGTGGAGATGCCCGTTCCCATGGAGGAGGAACTGCCGGTGGCCCTGCCGGAGGCGCCTGAGGAGAGGATGGAGCCGGAGGCCGTGCCGGAAGAAATCGTGCCCGAGGCCGAAGTCGAAATGGCTGAAGAGACGATCCCGGAAGCTGCCGCGGAAGAGGCGGAGATAGAAGACCTGGACACGATTGTCGAAGACGCCTTCCGGGAGGCTGCCGCCGAGGGCATCCCGGAGATGCCTGCGGTCGAGGCGTTGCCCGTCCTGCCCGCGCCGGAGGAGGAAGTGGCGGAGACTTTGCCCGGGCCTGCGCCGGAGGCCGCGGCCGTGCCCCAGGAGATCGCCGAGATGCTGGATCGCGAGGAACTGCGGCGCATGGCCGAGGAGCAGCACGGCCGGGAGAGCCTGGAAAACGCCAACAAGGCCTACCGGGCCGGACAGTACGCCCGGGCGATCTCGCTGTACGAGCAGGCGCTCACCTATATTCCGGATCGGCCCGACAGCCGGGAAGTCCGGAAAGAAGCCGTTCGCGGCATGGCCAAGAGCTACTATTCGCAGGCCCTGGACCTGAGAAGCCGCGGGCAGCTGGAAGAAGCCGAGCAGATGGCCCAGGCCGCGGTGGCCCAGGGGCACGGCCGCGCCGCCCGTCTGGTGGAGGTGATCCGCGAGGAGAGAACCGCGCCTCCGGCGCCGCCCCCGGTCGAGGAGGAGGGCAAGCGCTGGGAACAGAAGGACTTCCGGGAGCAGCAGGAAGAGATCGCCGATCTCATGTCGCGCGGCCGCCAGGCCATGCTGGTGGGCGAATATGACCAGGCGCAGCACTATTTTGAAAGCGCACTCAAGCGGGACCCCTACCACGCCGAGGCCATGCGCTACATGCAGGATATTCTGAGCCGGAAGTACGATCAGGCCTCGGCGGAACTCGAGGCGACTCGGCGTGATATGATGACGGGCGTGCGCAAGACCTGGAATCCGCGGGACTACGGGGTGGCCGAGGAGACGGACGCCGCGGGACCGCCGCCCCCGCCGCCCCCGCCGCCGCCGGGAACCGAATGGATCCGGAAGAAGATGCAGGACATCGTGATTCCCGAGATCGATTTCCGGTCCGCCAACATCTACGACGTCGTCAAGTTCCTGCACGAGGCCAGTGTCGAGTACGACCAGTCCGATGACCCGCCCGAGAGGAAGGGAGTCAACATTATCCTCGACCTGGAGGCCGGCCGCAGGGGAACCGGCGCACCGCGCGGCGGGGCGAGCGAAGAGCCGTTTCCGGAATTGATAGACGTGGACGCGGCCGGGATGGGCGAGGTGCCGCTGGTGACGTTCAGCGCCCGCTACATCACCCTGATGGAGGCCTTGAACATCGTGACCAAGGTGGCGGGTCTCAAATCCCGGATCGAGGGCAAGGTCGTGATGGTCGTACCGTTCGACGCGCCCACGGACGACATCATCCACCGCATGTACGACGTGCTCCCGACGTTCGTAGCGCGCGTCACGGAATTGGGGACCGAAGTGCGGGAGACGATGCGGGGAACGGGCGGCTTCATCGAGCTGGGCGGCGCGCCGGCCGTCGAGGAACGGGCGGACTTCAAGGAGTTCTTCCGCGAAATGGGGGTGCCCTGGCCGGCGGGGTCCGAGATCAAGTACGTACCGTCCATCAGCAAGCTGGTGGTCGCCAACACGGCGGAGAATCTTACGATCTTCGAGCGGATCCTCAGCGTCCTCAACGTTCAGCCCAGGCAGATCGAGATCGAGGCTCGATTCGTAGAGGTGAACCAGACCGACCTGGACGCGATCGGCTTCGAGTGGATGCTGACCGACGACTGGGAGTTGGCCTCCAAGAAGGGCCAGGGCAGCGCGCCGCTTTCGGGCCGGGAACGGATCGTGATGCGGGCCAATAGCGCGGCCGGCGGCTTTACCTCCGGAAACCGTTTCACGGAGGACAGCGACCTGAACGGCGGTGTGGGCTTCGCCAGCGAGGTGCTGCGCGTGGCCAGCGTGCTGACCAACCCCGAGCTGAGCATGGTGGTCCACATGCTCGCCCAAAAGGGGAATGCCGACCTGCTTTCCGCGCCCAAGGTGACGACCCAGTCGGGGATCGAGGCGCAGATCAAGGTGGTAACCGAGTACATCTATCCCACGCAGTTCGACGTCGAGCCGATTACGGCGACGGATGACAGCGGCACCTCGACGATCGTGGGCGGCGTGGTCGAACCGAGCGCCTTTGAGACGCGCGAAGTCGGCGTGCTGCTGTCGGTGGTTCCCGAGGTGAGCCCCGACGGACAGATGATCAACCTGACCATGCGTCCCGAAGTGGTGTCCGATCCGGAATGGGAGGAATACGGGTCGGAGTACACGGCGCCGGACGGCCGGGTGCAGCGCCTGAACATGCGGCAGCCGTTCTTCCATACGCGCACGGTCTCGACCACGATTTCGATCTACAACGGGGCGACCGTGGTGATGGGCGGCATGATCACGGAGAGCAAGACCGATGTAGATGACCGGGTTCCGCTGCTCGGGGACATCCCGTTGCTGGGGCGGCTGTTCCGCAGCCGTGGAGCCCCCGAAATCCCCGAAGCGATCACTGCGGTCAGCGCGATGCAGGCCCGCCGGCTCTCTACGTTGTCCCGATCGAGCGAGGGTCGGCAACAGCCGCCGCCCGAGTGGGCCCCCGAGCCCGCACCGCTGCCGGTAGCGGCAAGTGGTGAACCCGCACCGGCCCTGCAGGTGATGGCGTCGATTCGGCGGACACATCTGGCGTGAGTCGCCTACTGCTGGGCGACGCGGCCGAACGAGACGACGCACGTGTCGTCGGCCTGTGCCCGTTTGCCGACGAATCGCTTAACGTCGGCGAGGATCGACCGACCGATCGCCCCGGCCTTGTCGGCC
>CAYPUM010000482.1:0-3348 GCA_964413545.1 uncultured Roseibacillus sp.
AGTCTTCTTCGGAGAGGTTGAGGCCGTCGAGGTTGATTTCGCCGAACCTCGGGACGGTGCCGACGAAGGTCTCGGCGCCTTCGGCTTCTCCGTCGATCCGTTTGAAGATCCAATCGAGGACCCGCATGTTTTCGCGGAACCCCGGCCAGATGAACTTGCCGTCGGCGCTCTTGCGGAACCAGTTGGCGTGAAAGACGCCGGGCAGTTTCGCGACCTTGCCGGCGATGTCGATCCAGTGCTGGAGGTAGTCGCCGACGTGGTATCCGATGAAGGGGAGCATGGCCATCGGGTCGCGACGGACTTGGCCGGCCCCGCCGGCGGCGGCGGCCGTCATTTCGGAGCCCATCACGGCGCCGACGAAGACGCCGTGCTCCCAGGATTCGGCCTGGAAGATGAGGGGCATGGTGGTGGCACGGCGGCCGCCGAAGATGAAGGCGCTGATGGAGACGCCCTCCGGGTTGGTCCACTCGGGATCGATCGTCGGGCACTGGGCGGCGGGAGCGGTGAAGCGGGCGTTGGGGTGGCTCGAGAGCCGGCCGCAGTCGGGGGTCCAGTCTGCGCCTTTCCAGTCGATGAGGTGGGCGGGGGGTTCTTCGGTCATTTCCTCCCACCAGACATCGCCGTCGTCGGTGAGGGCGACGTTGGTGAAGATGGAGTTCGCGCGGAGCGACTTTATGGCATTGGGGTTGGTCTGGTCGGAAGTTCCCGGGGCGACGCCGAAGAAGCCGGTCTCGGGGTTGATGGCGTGGAGGGTGCCGTCTTCGTGCGGCCAGAGCCAGGCGATGTCGTCTCCGACGGTGGTGACCGTCCAGCCTTCGTATCCCGGAGGCGGCACGAGCATGGCGAGGTTGGTCTTGCCGCAGGCGCTGGGGAAGGCGGCGGTCACGTAGCGTTTCTCACCGCTGGGCGACTGGAGGCCGAGGATGAGCATGTGTTCGGCCATCCAGCCGCTCTTCCTTGCGATGGTGGAGGCGATGCGCAGGGCGAGGCATTTCTTGCCGAGGAGGGCGTTTCCGCCGTACCCGGAGCCGAAGGATTGGATCTCCCGGGTCTCGGGGAAGTGAACGATGTATTTTGTCTCGTTGCATGGCCATGGGACGTCCTGCTGGCCTTCTTCGAGGGGGGCGCCGACCGAGTGGAGGCAGGCGACGAATGTTCCGTGGCCGTCGCGGCCGAAATCGACCTTCCCGGCGGCCTCGTCCTCGAGGCGTTGGAGGACCTCGGCGCCGATCTTGGCCATGATGCGCATGTTGGTGACGACGTATGCGGAGTCGGTGATTTCGATGCCGATTTTGGCGAACGGCGAATCGAGGGGTCCCATGCAGAAGGGGATCACGTAGAGGGTGCGCCCCTTCATGCAGCCCGTGTAGAGGCTCTTGAGCTTGGCGCGCATCTCGGCGGGGTCGGCCCAGTTGTTGGTGGGGCCGGCGTCGGATTCCTTCTCCGAGCAGATGAAGGTGCGGTCTTCGACCCGCGCCACGTCGGCGGGATTTGAGCGGCAGAGGAAGCTGTTGGGGCGTTTGTCCGGGTTGAGCCGGATGTAGGTTCCGCCTTGGACGAGCAGTTCGCAGAGGGTGTTGTTCTCTTCCTCGGAGCCGTCGCACCAGTGGACCTTGTCGGGCTGGCAGAGAGCTGTGATTTCATCCACCCACTGGCGCAGGGCCTCGTGGGTGGTTGACGGGGCTGGAGTGCTGGAGGTGTCTGACATGGGCGGCGGATGTACAAGAAAACGCCCCCGAATCAAGCGGAGCCGGTGAAAAACGCGCAGAACGCGCGGGGAGTGGTTGAGAATGCCGCTGAATCAGCGCAGGGCGAACATCCAGAAGGAACTTGTCTCGAGGTCTTTCCAGCCGGGTTTGCGGTCGAGCGCCTCCCGCAGGCCTTCGACGCGCTTCATCCCGGCGGTGCGCAGATAGGAATCGATGTTGGGGAGTTCGACAACCTCCAGCCCCATGTAATAGAGGTTCTTCAGGGTCCGGACTGATTCGGGGCCGAAGGCGGCGCCGAGATGATGGCGGAGAAGCTCCGCCTCGTGGCGCCCGAGAAACAGGAAGGCGGGCTTCCGGCCGGCGGCCGTCTTCCTTGTGATCAGGTTCCGGAGCCGCTCCGCGTCCCATTGGTCGCGAAGCTGGAGTTCGGAACAGGTCCGGGCGGGATGAGGGAGGGTGTGCAGCGTGTTCATGCGGAGATGCGTTTGATTCCCGGCGGGCGGACCCGCCGCTCTTGGTTAAGACAATTTCTATTAAGCATCAAGGACGCCGGATTTCTCATAAAATTGTGGAAAAAAAACGTCACTTGCGATTTTGGTTCCTTGCGACCGGGAGGCGCGCCTTGTGGCGGAGGGTTTGAGGTGTTAGTTGTCCCCGGGAACCGATGGGCTATGCGGATCGCGACTATCACCGGCAGGCGCGGGGAGGGATGACGACCTCCCGCTTCGAGGGCGCGCAGGTCGTCAAGTGGCTGCTGATCGTCAACGTGGTGATCTTCGTGATGCAGCTGTTCCTGCGTCCCGAGGGCGCTCGGGGAGAACCGGTACCCTCGGTCCTGGAGGAGGCGGGTTACTTCAGCATCGCGACGGCGCTGCATGGTTTTCAGATTTGGCGTTTCATAACCTTTCAGTTTCTGCATGCGGATTTCGGGCATGTTTTCATGAACATGCTGGTATTGTTTTTCTTTGGTCCGATCGTGGAGCGCTGGTGGGGGAGCCGGTCGTTTTTGGTGTTTTATCTTCTGAGCGGGGCGAGCGGGGCGTTGTTCTACACCGTGTTGTATTACACGCCGGGGCTTCTTCCGACCGCGGAGGCGACGACGCCCATGCTGGGGGCCTCGGCGGGGATCTTCGGGGTGTTGATTGCCACGGCGGTGATTGCCCCGGAAGGGCGGGTGTATTTGTTTTTCCTGATCCCGATGACGATGCGGACCTTTGCGATCGGGGTCCTGATCTTCGGGGTGTTCGTGGTTCTGACGGACGGCGGGAATGCGGGGGGAGAGGCGGGTCATTTGGGGGGAGCGTTGGCGGGGTATCTGATGATGAAGATCCCGGCCCTCCGCGAGGCGCTGTTGCGTCTCAACCCGGGGGTCGGCATTCTCCGAAGGCCGCGACGCGCTCCGAAACGGCGCCCGGTGTATGAGCGCAAGTTGCGGCCGAAATCGGCAATCTCAAGAGACGATGCCACGGAAATCGACCGCATTCTGGACAAGATCAACGAGGAGGGGCTGCATACGCTCACGAGCGAGGAGCGCGAAATATTGAACCGCGCCGCCGAGAAGCAGCGCTGAGAAGCAGAGGAGGCCGTCGCAAAATGACTGACGAGGAGATGAAGGCCTGCCGGGAGGACGGGCGTCAGA
>CAYPUM010000483.1:0-3339 GCA_964413545.1 uncultured Roseibacillus sp.
CTCCGCGTGCGCCTTGTTGGCGGGCGTCTTGGCAGGGTCGTTGCCGGTGGTCCGGTTGCGGTGGGAATAGAGACCCGTCGCCAGCGACATCAAGGCGGGCCGGCACAGGGCGGTTGGAACGTAGCCGCGCAGGAACAGAGCGCTTTCCGACGAAAGTTTGTCGAGGTTGGGCGTCTCGATGGACGGGTGCCCCATGAAGCCGTAGTCGGTGTAGCCCTGGCCGTCTGAGATGATCAGGACGATGTTGGGGGTGTCGGCAGCGAAACCGGGAGGTCCCGCCCAAGAGAGCATGAACGCTAGTGCCAAGAATTTCTTCATCTTCCTCATAATCATCATCTTCTTCCCCTCCGGCCAACGTCGCAAGGCCTGTGATTGCTGCATGAAAGAGTCCCGTTTCGGCGGGGTGCTGGCATGGTGATGGAGATCAAAAGCAAGATGAAGATTGGGAGTAAGAATAGGAATCAAATTCTCACTTCTTGCGCACGCGGGAGCGTTCGGACTTGGTTTTGAACTCGGGTGCGGCCTTTTTCGGCAGCCATTCGGCGAGTTTCTTCAGCGTGGCCTGGTGAGCGGGGTCGTCGGCCAGGTCGTGGAATTCATCCGGGTCGCTCCGGTGGTCGTAGAGCTCCTTCGCTCCGTCCTGATACGAAAATTGCTGGGAAATTGCTTTTTCCGGATTGGTTTGATGGCTGATGGCACGGCGGGATGTCGAGGATGCCCTCCCAGAGACCGTGCAACCGGAGGAAGAACTCGATTTCCTCGGGTCGCCACAGCGGTAGAATTGCTCGACCACCGCGACGGCATCGCCTCGCAGGGGGCCGTGGATCTTGCGGTGGCAGGCTTCGTATTGGGCGAGGAAGTCGTTCCAAGCGTGATGGACGATCTGCCAGAGGGGCGAAGCCCGCGGACGGCGGGAACGGTAGATGGAAGGCACAAATATGTGCATGCGAACATCTTCGTGCGAGCGCAAGATTGTTAGTGAAACATCGGATGAGGAAGTTATCTCAGCTTCACGAAATTCGCAAGCCACTGACAGGTAAGGAAAGGCGGGGCGACGACGTTTTCGCCGGCCTTGCCCCGCAGGCGGCGCTTGAGATCCTCCCGGCACCATTGCGCCAACGGCGCAAAATCATCCCCAGCATGGGGCAGCGCCCCGGAAACCAAGGCTCCACATCTTTCTACCTGACCCCGTTTTCCGCTGCACGGCTGTCCGGGATTTTGTCTGAATGATTTCGTCCGGGATGGCGTAATCGATTTACATATGCGACGCATCGGCATCGACATTTCCGCCCGATCCCGCCAGCCTTGAAGGCCGTCGCGGCCAGCGCCCACAAGGCCGCCTCGCGGCCCGGTCGCGCCCGCGAATTCGGTGCGCTCCTGGCCCGGCCGGGGTACGGCGGCATCGATGCCGGAGCGGACCGATCCCCTGTATGATCACCCCGCCACCCCGACCCGACAACCCAACCCACCATCACAACCCGCCACCTGCCACTCCATGAAGACCGCCGCCACCATCCTCGCTCTCTCCGCCCTGCTCGGCATCTCCCTCGCCACCGCCCCCGCCGGGCCGTCCGGCGCCCACCCCGACACCGCCGCCGCCGGCTGGAAGGATCTCTTCTCCGCCGACCTCTCGGACGCCCGGTTCCCCGAGGGCGTCTGGACGGTCGAGGACGGCGTGCTCACCGCCTCGAAGGACCGGTGCATCTGGACCAACGAAATGCATGAGAACTACATCCTCGACCTCGAGTTCAAGACCGCCGAGGGCACCAACAGCGGCGTGATCGTCCACTGCAGCGACCGCGACAAGTGGATCCCGAACTCGATCGAGATCCAGATCGCCGACGACTTCGCCGAGAAGTGGGCGAAGTCCCCCAAGACCTGGCAATGCGCCGCCATCTTCGGCCGCCTTGCGCCCACCCGCAGCGCGGTCAAGAAGCCCGGCGAGTGGAACCGCATGACCATCACCTGCAAGGGCCGCATGATCCGCGTCCTGCTCAACGGCGAAGCCGTCACCAACATGGACATGAGCAAGTGGACCGAGGTCAAGAAGAACCCCGACGGCAGCAAGATCCCGGCGTGGCTCAGCAAGCCGGCCGCCACCCTCGACCCGAAAGGTTATATCGGCCTCCAGGGCAAGCACGCCGGCGCCCCGGTGTTCTTCCGCAACCTGAAGATCAAAGACCTGTAACTGGAAAACCGCAGCGACAGGGAGTTGCTGCGTCGCCAGTCCAGCGCCGGCGAAACCACGCCCTACACCAGCATGAACCACATGCAGGACTTCCTCACCTCCGCCCGCACCGGCACCGGCCCGGTGTGCCCGGTCGGGGTCGGTCACCGCTCGAACAGCCTGTGCGTGCTGCACCACCTGCCGATGAAGCTCGGACGGACCGGGGAATCCGCGTAAGGAACGTGTAGAAGGCTCTGAAGAAGCTCCCGCAGGGACAATTGATGTTGCCGGGCGGCTTCAGCCCCCGGGATCCGGGTTTCAATTCGGCCCCGCCGCGCCAGCGACGGATCAAGCTGATGAAACGCCGAGAGGTCTTTGGAACCTTGGTATCGGTGGATCTCCGCCAGCCTCGGCCGTCGCTGACGCGACGCGATCATGTTGGCATCCCGACACCCTGGGATCAATCCCACGACTCCCATGATCAACGATCCCTCCGGGACCGAAATCGGCACACTTGCCATCCTCACCTGTAGTGACCCGAAAGAGACCGCGTCGACAAGCCGCCGATCGCTGCGATTCCCGGCCTCAAACCGTCCCCCATTTTGCTGGCGGGATTTCCCGGCGATCCGCGCATGCAGGTGTGACGGAAGAAACCAACCAACCACGACCCCAACCAAGATCCATGAAGCACCTGTTCATCCTGACGGGGGCCTGCGGGCTCGCATGCCTCGCCGCCGCCACTGCCGCACCCGCTCCGCCGCCGAATCAACCCGCCGAGGTCAAGTGGGACGCCGCCACCGGCAAACTCGCACTCGAATACCACGGCGGCACGATCCTCGCCGCCACCGTGCGCGCCGAGAACGCCGACGGCCAGCCGCTCGCCGGCGCAAGGTTCAAGCTCGCCCCGGATGAATCCCGCGGCGACGGCGACGCGCTCACCCAGCGCCTCGTCATCAGCCTCGCGGAGGCCGCCGAGGGCGCCGTGCTCGTCCTCGACGCCGCCGTCACCGGCAGCGCCCAGGCCTTCCCCGCCGAGACCCGCGGCGCCGCCCAGAAGCGCTTTCCGATCCTCCGCAATACCGTCGGTCTCAGCCGCAGCCTGCGCAACAACGCCGTCTTCGACCGCCGCTGGGACTGGATGCTCGAAGGCCCCGACGGCGCCACCCGCATCG
>CAYPUM010000484.1:0-3332 GCA_964413545.1 uncultured Roseibacillus sp.
AGTGCGGGTCCACGATGGCGCCGGGTTGGTCGCTCTCCGTCAACGCGCCGTCCTTGAAAACGAGCTGCGTCATGCGGACCAGAAACACCCGCCCCTCGGCGGCCGCCAGATCGTCCCTCAGTTCCCCGGGCGCCGTGCCGTCGACGAGCCTCCGCACCGCGGGCTGCACGACGTAGTCTTCGCCGGCCACCCCCACACCTTCGTCGTTCTGATAAGGTTCCAGCGTCCCGTCGGCCCGGATCGAGGACGGGTCGCCCCGGTAATTGTAAAGGAGCACCGCGAAATCGCTCTCCACCGATTTCGCAATCCAGTCGAAGGCCTTCTCAAAGGCCGTCGCATAATCATCGTCCGGCCCCTCCCGAAGAAGATGCATCTCCCGCTGGAGGGCCTCTTTCAGCCGGTCCGCATCCTGGATGCTGATCGAGCGCCGGATGTTCTGCGTGGCGGGCCCGAAGACCGCAAGAAAGGTCGCGAGCAGAATGCCCACCACCCCGATCGCGATAACGCTCTCGATCAGCGTGAACCCGCGCCGTGGTTTTCTGAAGGAAGCATGCATGGTGTTAGATTTGGTTCGGACTGCGAAACAGCGAAGTGCGCCCGTTGCGCCAGATCACGAAGCCGCTCTTGTTGTTGCCCATTACTTCAGGTTCGGCCTTCCCCGGTTGGCGGCTTCCCCCCACAAGGACAAAGGCGGCCCCCGTGCGCTCCGCGTCTCCGATCACGCAAATCCCCTCCGCGTTGAACTCGTAAAAGTAACACTGCCGCGCGGCGCCGGGATCACCCGGAAGTTGGATGCTCATCTCGCCGAACTCCCCGAGATCGCCGACCGCGCCGGCGGCATCCCGGCTCTTGCCGGGACTGAAGTAGACCCCCGAGGGCAGCAACGTCCCCCGCGAAACAACCCGGTACTGGCCGGACTCGTCCGGCACCGCCACGCACAGATACCGAAGATAACGCTCCCGATCGAGTTCGTCCGAATCGTCAAGGTTGCCGTGGATCAGCACCCGGGCCTCCGTCCCCTGGCCGATCGCCATGCTCCGCGCCTCGTCAAAAAGCGCCTCCGCCACCGCCAGTGCCGATGTGTTCGCCTGCCCCCGGTCAATCCGCTGAATCCCGACCGACGCCACCGTCAGAAGAATCGCAATGATCGTGATCACCGTGAGGACCTCCATCAGGGTGAATCCCTTCCCCGCGGACGCTGGACGGCGCCCTCCTTCACGCCGAGGAGCCAATGTCATCATACGGAAGTGAACCGCCAATTCCACCAAATGACAACCGAATAATGGAAAAATCTGTAGTGACATTGTATAGGCTCCTTCTCGGAGGCTTTTCCGCCGGCATTCCGGGCTCGAATAGACCCGGGAGGGCTTCCGTCCAACGGGTTATGAAAAAGCTCCTGCCGACGCTCGTGGCCGTCTCCGTCCCCGCCTTCCTGCTGGTCTCCTGTGCGGCCGATCCCTACTACTACTCCGCCACCGGCGCCTCGTACTATTCCCCGAACGGCTACGTTTCATCGGCTTACGACCGGGGTTACTATGCCGATTACACGTCCGACTGGGCCGATTGGGGCATTCCTCTCGCCGCCGGAGTGATCGCGGGGGCGGTCTTTGCGGGTTGGGACGACGACCGGGACTGCTACGTCTATCGCCACACCCGCTGCCACCATTGCGGCCACTATCCTTGCCGAGGCGGCCATCACGCCAGCTACCGGCATCACTACAAATACCACCGCAAGCCGTTGCACCCGGTCCACCAGCGGGCCCGCTACGCGCATTTACGGCATCGGAATACCCACCTCGCGCGTCAAAACGCGCTGCTGCGGCATCGTAATCTGATCGTCCGGCGGCATTCCGTCCCTGATCGTTCCGGGCCGGATTTCTCCCCCCGGGGGCCGCGATCCCGCTTCTTTTCGCCGCGTCCGCATGCGAGCCCGGACTCCTCCCGGCGGGTTTCCGGCCTCCCGCACGCTTCGGACCGGTCTGGCCGCCGTTCCGTGGCTCGCTTTGCGCCGGGCGCGCGCCACGGCGGTTCGCGCGCCGACCATGGCCGCCGACCGGACGCCGGCGACACGCCTTCCGGCCGCGGCCGCCCTCCCGGCGCCATGCCGGCGCGTCCCGCCCCTGAACCGCGGGCCAAACCGCCCGCGCAGCGCTCCAGTCCGCAAAGACGCGCCCCCTCGCCGCCACGCGTGAGCCCGCGCCACCAACGCTTCGTCTTCAATCGCTCCCGCCCGATCCCGAACGCCGCGACGCGACGGGCACCCCCCACCTCGGCGAGCGGCAAGACCAGCCCAAGGCCCCGGCCCGTCGTCGTCCGGCAGCGTCCCTCCCCCCGGACGTCTCCTGCGGCTTCCCGGGCTTCCCGAAGCCCTTCAAGCCCGGCGTTCCAGCGTCGCCAAATCTTCCAGCGCTCCTCGCGACCCGCCCCGCAGTCCCGGCCGGCGACCCGCAGCGCCCCCAACCGGCAACAGGCTTCCCGTCCCTCTTCCACTCGGAAGAAGCCGGCTTCGGCGAGGTCTGACCGCCGCTCTTCCCGCTCCGCGTCATCGGACCGGTCCGGCGACAAACGCCGCAGCCTTTTCCGCCGCCCGGATCGGGGCCGGCGCTGATCGTGTCTGCGGGCAGGCTCTCACGCCGCGGCGCCCTCACGGCGCGCCCGATCGCGCTGCAGTTCCTCCAACGTCACCGGCCGGCGCAAAAGCCGGCGGGCGTAGAGCACCCCCATCAGCGCGCCCCCGAAGTGGCACATGTGCCCGATTCGGAAGATTCCCTCCATACCCAGCGCCGCCAACCCCGCCCCGATGTCGCTCAGAACCGGAATCCCCACCCCGGGCGTCAGAACGTAGAGCAGGATCATCGACAACATGAATCCGCGTCCCAGATTCTTCCCGCTCACCGGGATCGGCCACATCCGTGAATCCGGCGACAGCCCCGTCAGAGCCATGAGGAGCGCCATCGCCCCGCCCGAGGCGCCCACCAGCGGATTCGAAATCGGGTCCGCCGGAATCGGGCGGCTCGGGTTAAACAGCAGGTGAAAAAGCGCCCCCAACAGGATCCCCCCGCCAAACAGCCGGCAGAACGCCCCGCCCCCAAGGATGTGATAAATCCGCCCTCCGACAAGGTAGATCAGGACCACGTTCACCATGACGTGCATCCACCCGCCGTGAAGAAACGCGTGCGTGACAAGCTGCCATAGCCCCCCATCCAAAACCCCTTCCCGGGTCAGACCGAACTCCACGTAGACCCCCCCCGCGAACCCCGGCCCCAACACGGTCAGCATGGCCTGCACCACGATCAGCCCCACGCACAGAAGCGTCAGGAGATCGAATCCCG
>CAYPUM010000485.1:0-3326 GCA_964413545.1 uncultured Roseibacillus sp.
TTGGGTGGGGGGGACGGGAGGAGGTGTTCAGCGGCCGGCGCCGGGGGATCTACGGGGGTTCCAGTAACCGTTTTGGTCGTCGGGGCCGAACCAGCCGAGGTTGTGTTGGGAGGCATGGCCGCCGTGGGGGTTGGTTCCCTCGGGGCGGTCGGCGGGGGATTCCATGGTGACGTGGCCGTCGCACCATGCGACGAGGGCCTTGCCGTTGAAGCGGAAGTGGACGGTGGGGCTGGGGCGGTGGCCGGAGGGGCCGTTGCCGAAGTCCCAGAAGGGCGGTTCGCAGTAGGGGTATTCCTGGAGGCCGTTGTTTCTGGCGTAGGCGGTGGTGGTGAACATGACGGTCGCGGCGGGGTCGAGGATTCGGGAGGGCCGTTCGCTCCTGCGGGTGCCGTCGGGGTTCCACTGCCCGCCCGGCAGTCCGCCGACGTAGGCGGCGTTGTAGCCGTATCCTCCCGTTCCGTCCTCGAAGGACCGGGCGCCTTCGAGCATCCCGGTGAAGAGCGGGCAGGCGGTCACGCGGCGGGAGCGGCCGAGGTATTCGGCGAGGAATCCACCGGTGGGGTCGAAGGGGGCGCCGGCGCCGGCGCGGGCGCCGTGCCAGCGGCGGTTGTTCCAGCGGTCGTCGGCCGGGGCGTAATGGCCGTGGTCGGAGGCGAAGGTGGCGTTGGCGGCGGCCAACTGGCGCAGGTTGGCGATGCTTTGGGTGGCGTAGGCGTGTTCCTTGAAGCGCATGATTCCGGCGGCGCCCAGCGCCGCGAGGACGATGACGATGGCGACGACGACGAGGCATTCCACCAAGGTGAACGCCTGCCGCGAATGCTGGCCGGGGCGGGTCATGGCGGGCGGGAGAATCTGATCCGGAAGGCGGCCGGGTTGGGCAGCGGCGGGCCGGGGGAGACGCGGATGCGCACCTCGCGGATCACGCCGATGGAGCGGTTGCCGGAGGCGCTCGTTTCCGAGATGTCCAGTTGGTAGCCGTCGACCGCCACGAAGGGCGCTCCGGCGATGCTGCGTGCGACGGGCGTCCATGTCGAGAGATCGCCCGTGGCGCAGAGTTCGCAGGTGAGGTCGGTGGCGCGCTGGTCGCGTGGGAAGACGAGTTCGGTGACGATTCGGTTCTCCTCGCGCACGTTCCGGACCTGCAGCGGCGGCGAGTCGTCGGGTTCGGAGGGGAGGGTGGCGAAGGCGTATTCGGCGAGGTTGCACCGGCCGTCATTATCGGGGTCCTTGCACGGGCCGCGCTGGGCGGCGGGCAGTTGCTGGAGGGGCGGCCAGTCCGGGAAGGACATGGCGGTCGAGATGGCGCCCACCGCCTCGATGTCGGCCCCGCCCGAGCCGAAGGTGTGCCATGGGTCATGGATCGGTTCTCCGCGGGAATCGAGGAAGCTGCCGTCGCCCGGGATGTCGACGAGGCGCACGTGGGAGATGCTCGCGAGGCCGGTCTCGGCGAGATCGAAGGGGGTGCCCCACGATTGGCCGTAGGCGTTGCCGTGCTTGCCGGTCAGGTTGTGGACGTCCGTCGGGTCGATGGTTCCGGCGCCCCCGGAACCGTCCGTGAGCGAGGTGGACGGGAAGCGGACGAAGGTGATTCCATCGGAGGACACCTCGACGTATGTGAGCTCGCCGAAGATCTGGCCCGAGACCGAGCCGTCCGGCAGGGTGTATTCCGAGTAGAAGCCGTTCTCGAAGACGGCGAAGTCGGCCCCGTGCAGGTCGAGGATGGGTTGGTCGAAAGTGATGGTGATGGTGCCGGGGGGATCGCCGTTGGCGAGCTGCGAGGAGCTCAGGTCTCCGAGGGCGAGGACGTCCATGTTGTCGCCCGTGACTTTGCCAAGGGCGCAGGTGGGATCGCTGTATGGCGACTGCTGGTCGGAGCGGAGGTATCCGGACCACGACGAGCCCCAAGCGAAGAAGAGGGGATTGACGAAGTTGCCGGGGTTTTCGAATCCCCCCTGTCCGTTGTCGAGCCGGGCTTTTCCGTCGCCATGCGGTCCGATGAAGCCCGGCACCGGAGCGTCATGGGCGTTTTGGGGGTCGTCGATCCCCCGGGAATACGGGCCGGCCGCGAGCGGAGCGACCATGAGGAGCCCCGGAAGGAACCCGGGCACGAGTTCCTTCCGGGTGAGGCCTCTGAGAAACGACCGGAGGAAACTCACTGTGGCAGAATTCGGCGGAAGAATCCGATTGCGAGGGCGGCGATACCACAGAGCGCGATGCCGCCGCTGTCAGGGATGGAACTGATCGGACGGACGCCCGGAGGCGTTTCGAAGTCCGCGTAGACCAGCGCATCCCACGATCCGGGCTCGACGAAACGGAAGGGGGCGGAAATGCCGGACCCTTGGGACCACGATCCGGAGGGGACCGGTGCGGCGGCCGGGAAGCCCGCCTCCCCGCCGGCCACCCAGTGGGTCCATGAAGGGGCGTAGGGCGGCAAGGCCGTGTTCGCCTCGGTGACACCGCCGAAGGTGATGCCGGCGATGAAGTAGTTCGGAACCTGTGCGGACCCGAAATTCCAGACGGTGGCGCTGACCAACGGGTCGGCGGCGAGGATGGCGTCGAACAAGTCGTAGGCGTCGACGGGGGTTGGCCCGCCGTTGCCGTAGTGGACGTCGTAGACTCTGGTTCCGACGTTCGGGGACTCGAGGACGAAGTGGGACGTGAGGGGTCCCGAACCGACCTTGATCGTGACCGCCATGGCGGTGGTGGTCAGCGGCCATGCGCAAAGGACGACCGCAAGGGCCGCCGCGTATTTCATTGTTTTCATGCTGTTTCTCTTCGTTCTGGTTCGTTCCGAGAAGAGAGAACGGCCGGGCGGATTTGAGCGGAGGCCGGGCTGTATCTCGTCACCTCTCTTTCGCGGAGAGGCGGCACGTCACCCGGGGCCTCGGCGCCCCGGGGGCCGGACGAGAGCGACCCGCCGAAGTATTCGGGCTTCCGGCGTTTCCTCCTTCCCGCCTTCACCTCCCGCTATTGGAGATTGGATCTTGGGAATTCGTGGCCGGTTACCGCAGCGCGACTGCTCCGGATTCTCACCGGATTCCATGCAGCGGATCGCGCAATCGTCGGAGGGCTTCTAGAGGGAAGTGCCGCCCCCGGCAAGCGCGATTTTACCGGTGGAACGGTTCCCCGACGTAAAGGACGCGCGAGGCCGTATCGAGCAGGGCGGAGGATCGTTCGAGGAAGTCCATTCCGATGATGCCGTCGACCGGATGTCCGTGGCGGTCGCGGAAGGTGCGCCGGATGGCGGCGAGGGAGGTGACGGCCACTTCGAGGGGGTTCACGATGAGGCGG
The DNA here is from genome assembly GCA_964413545.1 of uncultured Roseibacillus sp. Taxonomy (GTDB): domain Bacteria; phylum Verrucomicrobiota; class Verrucomicrobiia; order Verrucomicrobiales; family Akkermansiaceae; genus Roseibacillus_B. The sequence goes on from CAYPUM010000485.1 coordinate 3,292, forward strand.
CCGAAGACGACATGTTCGAGCGACGCCACCCGGAT
>CAYPUM010000486.1:0-3316 GCA_964413545.1 uncultured Roseibacillus sp.
CCGATGCCCATGCCGAGCTTGCCGCACTCCTCCGACACCCTCGAATAAATCTCCCACCATTCCTCCGTGAACAGATCGGGATCATCATTCTCCGTCGGCCAGCCACGAGTGTCATAGTGGGAATAGTTGACCTGCACCCCGCTGATCCCCTTCTTGTGGAGTTCGCGGAGCTGCCATACCAGCCGTTCCGCATCCAGTTCCTCCCCCGTCCACCACCAGAAGGGGACCTCGCCGTAGCCCGGAGGCGGGTTCCTGAATCCCGGCAACGCGTCGAGGTCCGCCTCCCGGCTCGGATACCCGGGGGCATCAGCGGGCGGATTGGACTCCGCAGCCGCGTCACGGGATGAGGGCGCCCCATGGCATGCAGCTCCGGAAAACAACAGCGAACCAAGAACAACCGCCGGGATCCCGGAACCGCCCCCAGCCCGGGCGCCAGGACCACGACCGCCCCGCGCCGGGGCTCCGCACAATCTTCGATCATTCTCCTTGCCCATCATATTCTCTTTGGCCTTCACGTGTCACGCATTGCTGCATACTCAGGATCCCCTCCGAAACTGTCTGAGATCGAAGTGCCGGAATTCCAGACCGGCCCGGGGCGGGACCGTGGCATGACCGTCCCCGGTCATGACTGCCGGCGATTGGATGACCTGTCCCCGTAAAGCGCGCTTGGCGGAGCGCGTTCTTGCATGGCGGGTTCAGACCTCGTCGGGGTTGAGCCAGCGGAACGAGACGAGGCGGAAGCGGCGGCCGAAGTTCCGGTTGGTCTGGCCGGCGAGTTCGGCGGCCTTGGTTTCGGGTTGGTCGGCGGCGGGGTCGAGGTAAGCGGGGGTGCGCTGGACGGTGGCCTCGCACCACGCGCGGGCGAGGATGGCGCCGTCGGGGGCTTTGGCGTCGCCGTAGGCGCGCACCACGAAGGTGTCGCCACGCGGCACGATGACCGTGTCGATGGCGCGCAAAAGGTCGGCTTGGTCGAGGTAGGCGTTCGATCCGCAGGCTGCCGGACCGTCGGCGGCTTCGGGGAACTCGAAGCCGGGGTCGCGGATGCCGATGCGCTTGAGGAAGTCCGACTCGCGGCCGAGTTCCGCGGAGCGTCCGGCGTGGAACTGATCGTTGAGGCCGCTGGCCTCGATGGCGGCCTGCAGCGCGCCGTAGAGGGCAAGGTCCCGGTCAGCCGAGTCGGCGCTGAGCCGGCGGTTGACGAAGTCCGAGAGCGAGAGGAAGGGTCCGCGGCGGCGCACTTCCCGGACGATGTTCCCGGCAAGGGTGTCGATCTGCTCGTCGTCGAGGGTGAGGTATCCGGTCCATTGTTCCGGGCTCGAGAGGTCGGCGCGGCCGGGGGAGGCGGCCGCGACGGCGGGGCCGTTGGCGATGGTGAACGAGCCGGCCGGGGTCTCGTCGTGGTTCTCCGCGAGGCCGGGGTCGAACCCCTCGGCGGCGGGTTCGAGCACGGGCGTCGGCTTGTTGCGCAGGGCGGCCAGCACCGTCTTCCATGCCTCCCTTGAGGTCGAGTTGACGTTGAACCCGCCCTCCAGCAGGAGGTAGCGCGCGATGATTCTCTCCGCTCCGGGCTTCGGGGCGTGGTCGCCGTAAAGGAGCGGTTCGATCACCTCCCATGAGGCGCCCGGGGCGGCGACGATGCGGTCGTTGGGCGGCGGTTCGGCGCCTCTCTCGAACAGGTCGCGGGCGATCCCGCGGCCGGTCCGGCCGAACCCGGCGCCGGCCGCCAACGCGTAAACCCCTCCCACATGGTCGCACAGCGAGGACATGAAGAACTCGTCCCACAGGGCATGGTTGGCGAGGTAGGAGTGGTCGACCAAGGGCGCGTGACACTGGCCGCGGAAATAGGCGTCGGGCCATCCCTCGATGGTACTGTCCGCCCAGTAGCGGAAGAACCAGTCCTCGATGAAGGCCTCGCCGGGGGCGAGCTGCGGCAGGGCGTAGGAGTTGCCCACCGCCATGGCCATGGCGGGCTCGAGTCCGCCGTGCTCGTGGCTCCAGCCGTTCTTGCTGCCGAGCTGGCTCTTGATGCTCCGGCCGTCGAGCACGGCGTGGTTGAACTGCGCCAGCGAATGGAACGGGCGCTGGGGAAGCTCGAACTGGACCGCGTGGCGCTGCCCGTCGAAGGCGCTCCAGCCGCTGCCGAAGCGTCCGAACGCCCCGGAGACGGTGATCTCGTTGGCGGCCTCGTCACCATCCTCGAAGCACCAGCGGATGCCGGAGAGGTAGAGGTCGCGCGGCGCGAAGCCGGTGATGAACCGCCACCCGCAGGTCGCCAGCGAGTGCAGGAACGGCCGGCACGGGAAGCGCACGCCGTTGCCGTAGCGGTCGTTGAGCACCTCGCTTTCGCCGCAGTGGCCGAGCGAGATGGTGGCCACCTGCATGCCCTCGGGCGTCGCCAGCTCATCGATCGAGTACGGCCGCACCGTGAAGACGGTGCCGGTGTCGAGGTTGCGGATTTCGGCGCCGTCGAGCCGCTCGCCGAGCCCGAACATGTTTTCGAGGAATTTGAGATGCCCGGGGGGCAGCGGAAAGCGCTTCTTGTTGCGGGCCTCGTCGAGATGGATCCCGCGGCTCGAGTAGGTCTGGGTGCTGAGGTATCGCCAGTTGTATCCGAGCTCGGGCTGCAGGTGGAACTCGAAGGCGCGGCCGTTGTGGACGTCACCCAACTGGCTGATGCGTTGCGAAACCGGGCCCAACCCGATGTAGCGGATGTCGCCGGGGGCCAGCCGATAGGCCGGCGAAGGGCCGGAATCATGGCGCTTGCCGGTCAGGGTGCGGTAGTCGATCTCCACTCCGCTGAGCGGCCGGTAGCCCGGCTCCATGATCGAGAGGTTGCGCACTGCTCCTCCGCCCACACTGCCGTGGTAGACCCGGTCCAGCGAGTAGACCCGCGATTCGCCCGGGGCCATGGTGCTGCGATCCTCGACCCTCGAAAAGAGGAAGTTCCACTGGTTGCCTTTGTAATACCCCTCGATGGCGCCGCTGCCGATCGTGTTGAGCAGGGCGGTCTCGCCGTTCCGCCGGCCCGGTTCGAACACGCCCACCTCCGCCGCGAGGGCCAGCCAGAAGGCGGTGAGGTCGCCCCGCAGCTTGATGGGGACGTTGTAAGGGTTCCAGAGGGTGAGCACCGGAACCAGCCGCAGCCGCAGCCCGTAGGGACGTTGGGGGTCGCCGCCCTCGCGCACCGCCCGCGCCCACACGGCCACCTGCATCTTCGCCGCCACCGCCTGGCGGTAGGGGGCGCTGATCCCGCGGCCGCGCGCCGACTGCGACCCGTATTCGGCGGCCGCGATCGGCTCGACGTGCGGGCGGCGGT
>CAYPUM010000487.1:0-3314 GCA_964413545.1 uncultured Roseibacillus sp.
GAACGCCAGATCATTGCGGCCAATCTGACGCAGGTATTCCATCATGAAGTAGGTCCCCAGCATGCCGGTGTCGAGGTGACCCTGCCTCTTCTCGAGGATGTTCCGCTCCAGCTTCTTCAGCATCACCGGGCGCAACGACTCCGGCGTGACCCCGGTCATGAGCGGCATGACGTAGTAGGCCTGCTCGTCAATCACGTATTCCTGCTTGTCGGCGTCATGGAACGCGGCATGCACGACCGGGCGGATTTCGGCCAGGCGCCTGCCGTAGCGGGCCGCGTCGTCCGACTTGCCGAGAACCGCGGCCATCTGCGTGAGCAGCTTCATCTGGTTGATGCGGTAGCAGTTGTTGAACAACTCGGCGGCCCGTCCGCTGGGTGCATTCCCATCCATTCCACGGCGCGGCGGCACCCAATCGCCGATGAAATCCCACATCCCTCCGAACTTGCGCATGACGCCGTCCTTGCAGATCGACTCGAGGTAATCCACGTAGCGGCGAACGGCATCGTAGTTCTCTTCCAGCACGCGCCGGTCGCCATAGTAGAGATAGTGGCGCCAGGTGATCGCGGAGAGCAACCCGCCCCATCCGGGACCGCCGCCGCCCTTGCCCAACGGCGCCACGTGCGGCAGGTTGCCGTCCGGCCTCTGCCTGAGCCGCCAGTCGCGCAGCCATTTCCGGTAGTAGCCGTCGGCGCGGAAGCTGGTCATGAACCCTTCGGCCGCCACCTGGCCGTCCCCGTAGCCCCACCGCTCGCGATGCGGACAATCGACGTAGTACCCGCCGAGATTCAGGCACCTCTGGGTCCATTGATTGACGCGGTGGATGCGGTTCAGAAGCTCGTTCGAGCACTCGAAGGCGCCTGCTTCCTCCAGATCGCTTTCGATCAGAAGCGCCGTGGCATCCTCCTTCGCGGGCGCCGACCGCAACCCGTCGACCACAACGTAGCGGAATCCTGCGTAATTGAACTTGTTCTCGAACATCTCCCCGGCCTTGCCGGACGAAACGAACTCGCTGACCTGGTTGAAATGCTGGTATTTATTCCCTCTCCGAACATCCGCGAACGTCATTCTCACGGTGGCCCCCGGCAGGAGAGCAGGCATCTTCAGCCTCAGCCAGCCGGTCAAAGCCGTCCCGAAATCGATCTCGTACCGGCCTCCGTCCACGGCGGTTACCGCCGCCGCCGGGATCTCCCTGCCGATGCGGTTGAGCGGACATGGTTGGGTCCGCGCAGGTCCGCGGGGCGGCGTTGCGGCAACGGCCGGCGTCCACGACGCGGTGTCAAGTCCCGGCCGGCTCCAATCGGGCAGGATCTCTCGGGCATCGACCCGTTCGCCGCCATAGTCGTTCCACTTGCGGCCGCCGATCCGGTACCATCCGCTTCGCCGCGCCTGCCACGAGGTGTCGGTGCCGATCGTGACGGGCTTGCCGTCCACCACGGCGTCGAGCTGGGCGCGCACCGCGATGCCGTCCGCCCAGCCTTCCCCGAGCCAGAGGCCGATGCAATTCCGGCCGGGACGCAGATGCCGGCCGACATCGCAGGTCACGGTGAACGACTGATGGTCCGGATTCGAAACGGCGGGGGTCAGGACATCCTTGCCGGCCTTGGAGCCGTTGATGTACACCTCGAAGTAATTCAGCGAGTGGACCGTGACGTAAGCGGATTCCGGCGCCGCGGCGAGGTCGAACTCCCTGCGGAACAGCGGCGCCGGTTTGCCGGGAGCGCCGGAGGACCGACCGGGAAGCGTCAGGGCATGAAAATCCCTGGCGTGGGCAACGCCGGGCTTCCCGTTGTGGACAAATTCCACCACCAACTCCTTGACGATGGTCGGGGCCGGATCGCCACCGAGCAACCTGAAGTCAACGGTGAACGGCTTCTTCTTCGCCAGCTCCTTCTTCACGATCTCCGTGACATCCACCGCCACGCTGCCGTCCAGGGTCCGGTAGGTCGCTTTCGTGACGGTCAGGGTGTCATTGGCGGGCGGTGCGAACGGTGCCGGCAGTCCGGCCGGCGCGCCGATCCATTGCGCCTGCCAGTCTCCGGGCTCGAGCAGGCCCATCGTCCATTTCGCGGTTTCGCTCCAGGCGCCGGGTTTGTTGTCTTTGTCCCCTTCGGCTCCGCTCAGGGCAAGCCACACGCGCACCTTCCAATGGCACGCCGTTTTCGACACCAGCGGCTTGCCGGCGTAGGCAACGTAAACGGACTGATCCGACTCGACCTTGCCCGAGTCCCACAGATCACCGATGTCTTGACTCAGTTTCTCCGGCGAACCGGATACGAGCACCCGGTAGGCGGTCTGACGCAGACCCCTGACTCCCCTGGCCGCCGTAGCCTTGGCGAAGGAGGCTGACCCCTGACCGCCGACGCCGAGCCGCCAGCTCAACCGGGGCTCCGGCGTGTCGATCCCGAGGGGATTGACCGCGTAATCGCACCGCAGGTCCTTCACCACCACCCCCCGATCCGCGGCCGGTAGCGACCCGCCGAGGGCAATGAAGAACGCGGCGATCAACAGCGTGAGTTCTCTATGCATTGTTGCTCCTTGTTAGACTCTTGTTTGTTGAAGGGGTTGGCAGTTTCTCTGTCTTCTCCTCCGTTTCCCTGTCCATTTCGGTAGGCGATTACGGGTGACGAGGGGAGGATCGTTCACCGATGAATATGCTTGGCTTCTGAAGACGGCCCCCGGCGGGACAAGCCCGCCGGGGGGCTGACCTCCTTGGTCGCTGGAGACATACACCGGTCACCGCTTCCCCGAGGCCCCTTCGATCTCACGGCCAGATCGACTTCATCTGCCAGGCTTCGAGTTTCTTCAACATGGCATCCTGCCCCTGGGCGCGGAGGGAGACGCCCAGGCTGTCCTCGCGGCCCGGATAGATCGCGTACGGCAGGTCGCGCCAGTGCACCATGTCGTCGCTCACGGCGTGCCCCCAGTGCTGGCGGCGCTTCTTGATGTCCCTCGGATCGGGGAACTCGTCCGGCGGGTAGGCCTGGTAGAACAGGTGCCAGCGTCCCTGCCAGAAGCAGAGCCCGTTCGGGTCGTTGAGCATCTCACTGCCGGTGTTGCCCAGGGCGACGATTTCCGTGTCGACGGGTTCGACAAGCTCACCGCGGACTCCCCCACCCCGCTTCAGGATGCTGTAGCCGATCCCCCCGCTGTGAGGGGACGCGAGGCCGAAGGCGTACCGGACATCGACCACCAGCTTGCCCGGGGCGGTCCAGGCCACCGCCAGCCCGGAGGGAGAAGCGCCCTCCTTCGGGTGCAGGAGCACTTCGCCGGGCGCCCAAGTGGTGCCGTTCACCTTTGACACCTGCTTCCGGCCG
>CAYPUM010000488.1:0-3308 GCA_964413545.1 uncultured Roseibacillus sp.
GAGGCCGTAGGCGCCGTTGTCCTTGAGGAGGCACTTCGCGCCGGGGTCGACGGTGAGTTCCCTTGCGGTGAAGTACTGGAAATCGTCGATCTCGCCGTAGACGATCCACTTGTCGTGATATCCGTCGCCGCGCGCGGCGGTGACGGGTTCGAGGTAGTGGTTTTCCTTGAAGTGCGGGTCGCAGTTTTTCTCCCAGTGGAGCTGGCCGACGATGAAGTCGATGTCATGGTGTTTGTCCTCGGGCATGTCCTTGACGAGGAGGGAGCGGGGCACGGCGCGGCCTTCGACGAGGTTCTGAAACATGCCGAAGACGTCGGAGCCCCACTGCGGCTCGTAGGTGCAGAGCGACCCGGGGGCGTGGAGGATGGCGGGATCGATGAGCCAGCCGGTTCCCGTTTCGAGTTTGAAGGCATGCGAGAGGCCGAGGATGTTGTTGTCCCCCTTGTCCCAGCCGGCCACGCACCGGCGGACCTCGTCGCGAGTGGTCCCGGGGTCGAGCCCCATGAAGGTGTGGGGGAAGTTGTTCCCGACGTTGTTGTGTTGCGGAGGGAAGTAGTAGCTTTCGGGTTTGCCCTCCTGGCCGACGAGGGCGGCGTCCCCGGCACATTGGTGCATGTGATGGGGGATCGGTCCCATGTTGTCGAAGAACTTCGAGTAGACCGGCCAGCGCCGGTATTTCTCCCAGATGGCGGCGCCGACGAGGAGGGCCCCGCACTCGTCGACGGCGTCCCGGAGGGTGAACCGCTCGCGGCCCGCGACGACATAGGAGAGGCCTTCGTCGGGAACGCGGCCCTCGTTGGCGGCCTCGGTGGTGGAAGCGAACCAGCGCTCGTCGATTCCGCCTCGTTCGAGCCCGTAGGCGTAGGTGTCGTCGGGATGGAGCTTGAGGCGGAGGCCGGGCTGGAGGAACGAGCGCGGGACCCATGCGGGGGCGAGGCGCAGCAGTCCGCCGGTCTCTTCGAGGTGGGCCTCGATCAACGGGCGGAGGTTCGAGCTGACAGTGCGGAGTTCGGCGGTGGTGCGTGGCGGGTTCATGGGAAGAGTGCTTGTGGTGCGATGTGCGGGGGGCGTTGTCAAGCCGCGGGCATCCGCGGGCTGCTGTGCACGCGATTTGATTTCCTGTGCATATGGTCCGGCAGATCGGGGCGTTGCTTGCAGGTGGCACGGGAATTGCCTAATGGTCGCGCGCCGCTTGGTTGGCCCGGCACCTGATTCATGAGCATACGCAACCTGGACAAGATCCTCAATCCCAAGCGGGTGGCCGTGGTGGGGGCGAGCAGCAAGCGCGGAGGGGTGGGTTACACGGTCCTCCGCAATCTCATCACCAGCGGGTATTCCGGGGTGGTGTATCCCGTCAACCCGAAGAGCGAGGCGGTGCAGGGCATCCAGGCCTACCCGGATGTCGAGAACCTTCCGCAACCCGCGGACCTTGCGGTGATCTGTACTCCGGCGCCGACCGTGCCCGGGATCGTGGAGCAGTGCGGGAAGATGGGCATCATGGGCATTGCGATCCTCTCGGCGGGCTTCCGCGAGGTCGGGAAGGAGGGTCTGCGGCTGGAGAACCAGATCAAGCGTATTGCGAGGAGATTCGACGGGAGGATGCGGATTGTGGGTCCGAACAGTCTCGGGGTGATCGTTCCGCGGATCGGATTGAACGCCAGTTTTGCGGGCACGACGCCGAGGCCGGGGCATCTGGCCTTCATTTCGCAATCGGGGGCGCTTTGCACGAGCGTGCTGGACTGGTCCGAGCAGCAGAACGTCGGCTTCTCGTATTTCGTGTCGATCGGGAACATGCTGGACGTGACGTTCTCCAACATCATCGATTACTGCGCCGAGATGTGGGACACGAAGTCGGTGATGTTGTATATCGAATCGATCGGGGAGGCGCGGCTGTTTGTGTCGGCGGCGCGGGCCTATTCGCGGACCATGCCGATCGTGGCTTACAAGGCGGGGCGGTTTGCGGAGTCGGCGGCGGCGGCGAGTTCGCACACGGGGGCGCTGGCGGGTGAGGACGACGTTTATGACGCGGCCTTTCAGCGGGCCGGGATCGAGCGCGTCTACGACGTGGACGACATGTTTGACTGTGCCGGTCTGCTTTCGGGGCGCCGGCTTCCGCGGGGAGGGCGGCTGGCGATCGTGACCAACGCGGGGGGGCCCGGGGTGATGGCGACCGACGCTCTGATTTCCCGCGGCGGGGGTCTGGCGAAGCTCTCGAAGGGGACCATGAAGGAACTGAACGAGGTGCTTCCCGCGGCGTGGTCGCGCCGCAATCCGGTCGACGTGCTGGGGGACGCCCAGCCGGATCGTTACACGAAGGCTGCCGAGATTGTGCTGAAGGACGCCGGGGTGGACGCGGTGCTGGCGATTCTGACGCCGCAAGCGATGACGGACCCCACTGGAACGGCCCGGGAACTGGCAAAACTGGCGGAGAGTTCGGCGAAGCTGGTTCTTGCGGCGTGGATGGGGGGGGTGTCGATGGCGGAGGGACTGCGGATCATGACGGCGGCCGGGGTGGTGGCTTACCCCAGCCCGGATGCCGCGGTGCGGGCGTTCATGCATCTTGTTTCGTACGAGCGCAACCTGCGGGTTCTGCACGAGACGCCCCGGGAGGTGAACCTGAAGTTTGATCTTGGCCGCGAGAAGCGGCAGGCGGCGGCGCGCAAGATCATCAAGGGGGCGCCCCCGACCCTTTCCTCGAAAGCTGCGAAGGAATTGCTGGAGGTTTACGGCATCCCGGCGGCGAAGACGGTCGAGGCCCGGACCGCGGCCAAGGCGGCCTCGGTGGCGGAAGCGATGGGCTTTCCGGTGGTCCTCAAGGTGCTGTCGCCGGACATCACGCACAAGACGGACGTGGGGGGGGTGGAACTGAACATCCGGAGCGACCGCCAGACGAAGCTGGCCTTCAAGCGGATCGTGTCGAAAGCCCGCAAGCTGCAGCCCGAGGCGGACGTGCGGGGTGTGACGGTGGAGCCGATGGTCTCGATGGAGCACGCCTTCGAGTTGATTGTTGGCGTGAAGCGCGATCCCACGTTTGGATCGGTGATCATGATTGGGACGGGGGGAACGGCGGCGGAGGTCTTCCGGGACCGCTCCCTCGGTTTGCCTCCGCTCAACGAGCGACTGGCCCGCCGGATGATCGAATCGTTGCGGGCGTGGCCGTTGTTGGAGGGGTATCGGGGGAGTCCGGGCATCGACAAGGATTTCCTGATCGAGATTCTGATCCGCTTCTCGTATCTGGTGGCGGATCATCCTGACATTGCGGAGTTTGACATCAATCCTCTGCTGGTCTCGCCGAAGGGGGCGGTGGC
>CAYPUM010000489.1:0-3308 GCA_964413545.1 uncultured Roseibacillus sp.
GACAAAGGGCCCGCCGACATCTTCCCCGCCCCCTCCCAGCGCGAGGCCCTGCCACATTTGACGATCAACGAGGTCTGCAAAGTAGAGTGCCACCATGAACGGGAGGGCTATTCAATGTTCATTCCCGAGGTCTGCGCAATCGCAATTCTGATGAAATGTGGAATAATCCCCAGCGCCAAGATGCCTGGGAATATCGCTCCAGCAATCAATCCCCACTGCCCTGCGTAGTCGGTTTTGTCACCTATCCACCCTGCCACAAAGAATCCCAGCCACACCACCGAGGCAGAAAGAGCACCCGCTACAAAGTAGCCCCCCGCCAGAAAAATGTTCTGCGATCTTATCCCGACCTTTGCCAAGGCAATGAGCATATTCAGTCCAAAACCGACCGCGCTCGCCGCTGCCATAACCATGACGAAGCCCGTGGCCCAATAAAGCGCCCCAAGTAGAATACCCATTGCACCTTGCGGAATGTCACCCTATCGGATAACGCCAACCTCCCCCATAGGGGAAGCAGAAACGCATGGCGGGGAGGATTCGCGGCGCAACCCGTGCGTGGGCGCAGGAAGAGAGACGGTCAAAAACGAATCCGAGTTCGCTTTTGGATGGGCGCAACCCGGACATGGCGAGTGGATACCCTGGTGCGAGGAGAGCCTGCCATTCAAGAGCAGGCAAGCCTACAAGTACCTCCGCATCTACCATGACAGGGACAGCCTAAGTGTGCATTCAAATGCACATTTGACGATTGACGAGGCTTGCAAGGCCCTTGTCAAGAACCCCAGACCGCATGAGGTGGAGGCGGACTGGGCACCTACGCGCCGCCCATCGAGGAGGACCGGGAGGAGGAATCAAACGACACAGGGCAGCCCTGAGCAGGGGCGCGCCCTTGCGCTCGGCGTTTTCTTTTTTTTAGACGCTCACCCATGTAGTGCCAGCCGGGGGAGGATTCCAAATGGGGGAGGGTCTCCCCCACCCGTGGTCCCTCGCGCCAAGGCCCTGCCATCGCCCACAAGGAACGTGTTCAAAGGAGTGCCCTAATGGCGATTCTCAGCGTCCGCAGCACTGGCGGGTGTCCCTACCCTCCCCGAGGGCCAGGACAGGCGGTTTCGGGGCGCTGGCGGGAAAATCGCAGGATAGGAACCGCTCGCAGCCCCCCCGCCCTGACACCCCCTAGAACCTGACGGCGGGGCAAACGACCGGCAAAGCAAGTTTTTTGCCATGCTCTTCGTCTTTGCAACTCATTGATTTACAATGAGCCAGCTATCGGACTCGAACCGATAACCTCCCGATTACAAGTCGGGTGCTCTACCAATTGAAGCTAAGCTGGCCGGTGGCGGGAACGGGGGAAGTATGGCGCATGGAGGCGGGGGTCTGCAAGACGGAAGGCGGAATCGAAAAGCTCGGACCCAACCAACCATTTCAAAACAATCCTCAGATTCCGGACTCACATCGCAAATCGCAGATCGCAATTCTTGCGGTCCGGGTCCGGGTTTCCTAGAGTCCGCTCCATGGGGGGAGTGCGCGCGATTCGGGCCGACATCACGACGCTGGAAGTGGACGCCATCGTCAACGCGGCCAACACGAGCCTTCTGGGGGGCGGCGGTGTGGACGGAGCGATTCATCGGGCCGCGGGCCCGGAATTATTGGCGGAGTGCCGGCTGCTTGGCGGCTGTGAAACGGGGGATGCGAAACTGACGAAGGGGCACGATCTGCCGGCGAAGTTCGTGATCCATGCCGTGGGGCCGGTCTGGCGGGACGGCGCGCACCGCGAGCCGGCGTTGTTGGCGGGCTGTTACCAGCGGGCTCTCGAACTGGCGGCCGGGGAGGGATGCCGCAGCATCGCCTTTCCGTCGATCAGCACCGGCGTTTACGGGTACCCGATCGAGAAGGCGGCGCCGCTGGCGGTCGAGACGTGCCGGAAGTTCATCGAGGAAAGGGGCGCGGAGATCGAGGTCATTTTCTGCTGTTTCTCGCCGGACGATCTCAAGGTCTACCAGGGGCTGCTCGGGGCATGACGATCGGGGTTCCGAAAGAAATCAAGGTGCAGGAGCACCGGGTGGGGATGATTCCGTCCCTCGCGGCGGAGCTGGTGAAGCGCGGGCACCGGGTGGTGGTCGAAACGGGCGCCGGGGATGACGCGAGCTATCCGGACCCCGAATACAAGGCGGCCGGGGCGGAGATCGTGCCATCTCCCGCCGAGGTCTTCGGTCAGGCCGGGCTGATCGTGAAGGTGAAGGAGCCCCAGCCGGAAGAGGTGGCGATGCTCGGTCCCCATCACATCCTTTTCACCTATCTGCACCTCGCGGCGGACCGCAGCCTCACCGAGTCCCTCACCCGGACCGGATGCACCGCCATCGCATACGAGACCCTCGAAGTGGGGGGACACCTGCCGCTGCTGGAACCGATGAGCGAGATCGCGGGACGGATGGCGTCCATCATCGGCTCCTACCACCTTGCGAAGCATCGCGGCGGGCGCGGGGTCCTCCTTGGGGGCGTTCCGGGGGTGGCGCCGGGACGCGTCATCGTGATCGGAGGCGGGACGGCCGGGGTGAACGCGGCGCGCGTCGCGACCGGGATCGGGGCCGACGTCACGATCGTCGAGGTCGACATCGAGCGGATGCGGTTTCTCGACATCACGATGCACAACGCCCACACGCTCTACTCGACGGAGGCCAACATCTCTTCCCTGCTGCCGCGGCTCGATCTCCTGATCGGGGCGGTTCTCATTCCGGGCGCGGCGGCCCCGAAGCTCATCACGCGCTCCATGTTGCGGGAAATGCAGCCGGGAAGCGTCTTCGTGGACATTGCGATCGACCAGGGCGGCTGCTCCGAAACGAGCCGCCCGACGACCCACGACGATCCGACCTACCTCGACGAGGACGTCCTGCACTACTGCGTGACGAACATGCCGGGGGCCTACGCCCGCACCGCCACCCAGGCCCTCAACAACGTCACCCATCGTTGGACGCAACTCCTCGCCGACCTCGGCCTGCAACAAGCCTGTTCCACCCGCCCCGAATTGCTCTCGGGAATCAACTGCAGCGCCGGAAAACTGACCTGCAAACCGGTGGCGGAAGCCCACGGGCTGGAAGCCGCCGAGGTGGCGGAAGTTGTCGGCCAGTGACAGTGTGCCGGCGGTCGCCGCTCGCGCCTCAGAGCGCCCGGGGAGCACTGAAAATCAAGAAGCGGAAACCCAGGACCATCCCGCCGCACAACGCACATCGCGACACCCCCAACGCCCAACCCCCAACGCCCAACGCCCAACGCCCAACGCACATCGCCCATCGCCCAACGCGTCCCCCCTCACCTCG
>CAYPUM010000490.1:0-3306 GCA_964413545.1 uncultured Roseibacillus sp.
CAGCTTGGCCATTGAGGCCTCGCGCTTGTGCGGACGGCCCTCCTGACGGAGGCGGGCCGCGTGGTACGTCATGAGCCGGGCCGCGTGGATGCGCGTGGCCATGTCGGCCAGCTTGAACTGGATGCCCTGGAAACGGTTGATCTTCTTCCCGAACTGCTGGCGCTCGTTCGTGTAGCGCAGGCTTTGCTCCAGGGCGCCCTGGGCCAGGCCCACGGCGTGGGCGGCAATGCCGATCCGGCCTCCGTCCAGCGGCTCAGGCAGGAGTAACAGCGCGCGATATCGAGGTGCGCGGGCAGCATTTGGGGCGAATTCGGGTATTCGGCGATCAATTCCTCGAACGACTCGACTGCCTCCTCCCAGAGATTGTTGTCAAAGTACATGCTACCGATGTTGTGCCAGCACTCGGCGGCCCGGTTGTCGTTGGGGAAGTTCGAGACATACTGCTTGTAGATCTCAATGGCTTCGGCAAACCGTTTTTCGCCTTTCAACCTTTCGGCGAGGGAATAGATTCTGCCCCGGATTTCGCCTGCGTCGGAGGGCTGGAATCCTTGTATGTATTCCAGGTAGTCTGTCACCGCCCTTGCGTAGTGCTGCATCTGCCGTTCGCGGATCTCGGCGGTTCTCTTCATGTAGGAGCTTGCAGCGGGGCTCGCGGGGAAGTGCTTGAGATGAAGGTTGTAGGTGTCGATGGCATCGGCCCACGCCTTCAGTCCCTCGAACGAGGTGGCGAAGTCCGCCAACTGGGTCCGGGAGGCGTCGCCTCTCCGCGGGTCCCTGACGAGGGCCTCCAGCAGGGCCTCGCGGCCTTCCAGAAGCGCCCTTACGGAACCGTTGCGATGATCCTTCATCAACGTCCTTGCCTGGACGAGGTAGGTGTTGGTCAGCTCCGTTCGGACCATGTCGAGGTTCGGGCTATTCGGGAAACGGTTGAGGAAGTCGCGGAATCCGTCTCGCGCCCTTGCGAACCATTCGTCGACCCTTGCCCGGCAGGCTTCCTGATCCGTTTCACTGACCTGCTCCCCTGCCTTGACCCGGCTGCGGGCGATTTCGAGGCGAATATCCTCGATGTTCTGGAGACGGGGCAAGTCTGCGGCGAGGCGCTCGTACATGGCTGCCGCTTTCCCGGCCAGCTCGCGGCCACGGTAGGACTGCGCAATAACCATCAGCTCGCGGATGGAGGAATCGCGCAGGGGTGATTCCGGATAATCCTTCAGGACCTTCATGAATGCCTTGTAGGCGCGGTCCGCCTGTTCGTCGGACAGCTCGAGTTGCGATGTGATCCCCCTGACATACTGGATGTCGTCCGTCCCCTGGAGGTCGGTTTGAAGGGCCAGCCTTGCGAGTTGTTCGCTCGAAACGGGCGGCACCACCTCGTCGGCATCCCCGCTCTCACGGCCCGTTTGGGGCCTGCGGGAAGGCCCGGGGACCGGGGTTCCGGCGGGTGGCGCGGCGGATTGATCGGCCGGGGCCGGGGCGGGCTCGCCTTGACGGGGCGGTTCGAGGGCCATTTTCTTTCCCTCGGTGCGGAATCCGCCCTCCTTCAAGCCGGTTCGGGCCTCGGACTTGGCCAGGCGTTCGCCTTCTTCGCCGCCTTTGCCCGCGATCTCATACGGCACGATGTCGGGCAGGTAATCGGGCACGTAGCCAACCCTGCCCAAGTGGAGCCTTCGCGTGTTCGCGACGGCTGCGATCAACCGTTCGACGTTGTCGGCGGTGCGCTTCATGGACTCCGCGAGCGCCGAGATATGCGCCTTCGGGTCGAAGATGCCCATGTGACAGAGACCGATCTGGTAATAGAACTGGTCGGCGCGCGCGAACTCTGGTTCGGCCGCCAGGAAGGTCTCGAGCAGGGAGACCGCTTTCCGCCACTCGTGTCGCTTTGCGAAGAAGAACGCCATGCCCATGATCCTGCTCACGGAGGTCCGCGCCTCCCCTGAATCAGGATATGTCTTCCGCAAGGCCAGGTAGTCTTGCAGCGCGGCCGCGAGGGCTTCGGGAACCCGGCCGTCATCTGCCTCCCTTGTTTCATCCTGCAACGATTCCCGGCGGAGGAATTCGCTCCGGGCCGCCTCCGTCCTGGTGTCGGCGATCAGGAGATCGACCGCCGCGGCTTGCGCGGATTCCGGGAAGGCCGCCTTCCGCGCCTCGAGAACCTCGACAGCTCGGTCCCAGCCCTTGCAGCTCCGGTAGTGCTGTGCGAGCAACGTGTATTCGGCGGCGGCATCCTTGAGGAGCTCTGCGTCCGGGTAGTCCGTCATCAGACGGACGAGGAGGGCCAATCCCCGCTTCAGTTCAGGGCCGGACCAGTTCCCGGCCTCCCTTGTGGTCTGCATGACATCCTGATGAAGGCGTCGGCCTTCCGCGAGCAGAACCCGCGCCGCCTTGAGGAGCTTGTCCGCATCGAAATCCGGCGACACCTTCTGCGCCGCGGCGGCCAGGTAGGCCTCGACCGCCAAGTCGACGAGATTGCGCGCGCGATAGAACCCCGCGATCGTCTCCACGATCCCATCCGCCAATGGATCCGGCGACGTCTTCAATCGCTGTGCGTCGGTCGTGATCGCGGCAAGCATCTCCGGAGTCAATTGTTCATCATCGGCCTCAATTCCTCGATTCTTGAGATCATCATAGAAGACCTGCCCCTTGTGAAAGGCCACCTCGGCCCGCAGCCGCAGCGCCAGCCGTTGCCGCAGACCGGTTCCGTCCGCCAGCATGGCGATCAATTCATCGCAGGCTTCCCAGCCCTGAAGACCCTTGTAGTAATTGACATATGACGCGAATCGATCGAGTTCCTGCTGCGCCTCGGCCGGGGTCTTTTCCTTGCCGGCGAGCATGGCCATGGTTGCGGCACCCTTGCGATGCCAGTCGATGAGCTGTTTCAATGCTTCCGGGTTCCGCCGGACCTTCAGGTCGGCGATTTCCTCCTCCGCAAGCATCTGAGCGAGGTCCACACTGCGCAATGCCAGTTGTTTCCGGTTTGCGGCATCGGGCACATTCCCCAGAATCCAGCGGATCTGTTCGTATGCCAGTTTCCTCGAGGATGCCTTGAGGTGCTTTGCCAGTTGTTCGACCTCGCCGGTCACCTTTTTCAGAAGCGGATCGTCCTTCACCAAGGGAAGGAGTTTCTCGAACTCCGCCAGACCCTTCGTGACTTCCTCCGGCAAGACGGCATCCTTGACCGGCTTCCGTTTGCCTTCGTGCAACCAGGTGCGTCCCGTTTCGAACCGGGCTTCCCGGGCGACATCCAATCCTTCATGCCCGGCGATCAGGCGGTCGAGGACCTGGCGCGCGAGGTCGCGGCGGCCGGTT
>CAYPUM010000491.1:0-3297 GCA_964413545.1 uncultured Roseibacillus sp.
CTGAGGTGTGGATTTGTGACGAGGAGGGAAAGATCTCTTTCTTTGCCTCGTCCTCCGCAGATGACACGATGGAAAGCTCGTTGCTCTGTCCGGACTTCCCGGGGTCCATCGCGTTGGACTGAGAGGGGAAAAGGGGCGAGGTGACGGTTCCTGCAACCCCGGACGACAATAGAAGGGAATCCCGGCCAAGGTTTTCGCTTGTCTCCTTTTCCCGTCGGCGGTGGGAGTCGTCATTCCCGGGCGGGTGCGCATCGGGTTTCCCGGCGCAATTCGTCACGGCATCCCCGTCCCCGCCGGGGCTCAGATTTCGACCTCCTTGTCGGCCGGTTGGAGGTTCCGGCCACCGAGCCAGGGAGTGGCTCCGATGAACCAGACAACCATGCCGGCAAGCATCACGATCTTGTTGGTGGGGACATCGATGCCGCCGGTGAAGGTCAGGACCGGGCCCGCGGCGGTGGCGACAAGGCCGAGCAGGGCGATGATCTTGAAGACTTTCATGGGTCAGGCTCGCTTCTGGGTGAACTTGCTGAGGATGAGGTAGAGGATGCCGCAGGCGATCCAGCACGGGATCACGAGGTAGGCGGCGAAGACTCCGGCCGAGAAGATCAGGTAGAGTCCGACCACCACCGGCAACAGCCACGCGACGAGCGCCGCGGAATGGAACAAGGAGTTCGTCGCATGCGCGTACTCGTCGCGGAGACCGACTCGCTTCATCAGCCAGAAATCGACGAAAACCACCGCACCCATCGGACCGAGCACCGTGCCGTAGGTGCCGACAAACCCGAGCAACTTGCCGGAAAGCGTGGGAAACGCACCGGCGACAGTGGCGATGATGCCGGCGACGAGGGTCATCACCACCCGCTTCGAATTCGGCAGGAGCCCCTGAAACGCCAGACCGGCCCGGTAGATGGTCGGATTCGCGGTGGTCCAGCCGGCAATGATCACGCACACGATGCCGGTCCAGCCGATCGCCCGCCAGGCGAGCATGCCGGGATTGGCTGCGGGATCCTGATGGAGCTTGATCTGGGCGGCCAGCAGCAGGGCGGCGCAGATCCAGGCGACGTAGTGACCGAGGAGCATCCCGATCGCCGGCGCCCAACCCGAGGACTTGTCACGGGCGAACCGGAAGATCGACAGATCAGCCATTCCGAAGTGCATCGCCCCGTTGCAGAGCCAGGCGAAGATCACGATCTTCCAAAAGCCGAACTCCCGCACTCCCTCCTTCTCCTGGATGAACGCCACGGCATCCGCCCAGGTGAACGGATCGCCCGACTTCATCATGGTGTAGGAGACGAGACCGCAAGCCGCGAAGACGATGATCATCCAGGGAGCGGCGATGTTGGCGACCCGTGCCACCATTTCATAGCCGCGGCAGGCAATGACGGCGATGACCGCACCGACCACCAGAACGGTGAGCGTGAAGGCCGGAGAACTGAGCTCATACCAGTTGGCGGGCACGTCGAAGGTGACGCCGAACGGCACCCCGGCCGCGGAAGCCGAGACCGTGACCATCGCCCCGGCCAGAAAACAGAACAGCAGGCCGTTGACGAAATTGTAGAGCTTCACCGCCCCGCCGCCGGCGATGCGCTCGAGCTGGTAGTAGAGGGTCAGCCGCTTGCGCATGGCGATCGGAGTCACAAGGAAGCGCCAGGTCAGCGTGGCGAGGATGTTGCCGAGCAGCAGGCCGAGGATGAGATCCTGGATGCTCGCACCCGCCGCGAGGAACAGCGGGCCGATCATGAACTCCGTGCCGGCGGTGTGTTCGCCGGCATACATGCCCCAGAACTTGCCGGGTCCCTTGAGAGCGGAATCCGGCACCGGCTGGCGCTCGAACTCCTCGGTGGCTGCGTATTCCTCGTCGGACATCAGGTTCGGTCGGGTGCGATCGAGGCAATGCCCGCCCGGGCGCTTGAGGTCAAGCCGCCAAAAAATGCGATCGAATGCTTGTCCATCTGCGGCGCGTCTTGCGCCGTTGCCTGCGGCGCGCCTTTCGGCTTGCGGTGGCGCCGGGGGGACGCGGAACTCCTTTCGGTTCCACTGAGCCACGATCTTCAGGTCAAGAAAAGGACCAGGCAACTTGAATTGACATGTTGCCTCAGACGCCGGAGGAGGCGGGGTCGAGTTCGAGGCGCCGGCGGCAGGAGATCTCTTCTTCGTCCTGCAACCTTCAAGCGGCCGGAGGGGTGTTGTCACCGCTGGCTCCCATCCGCCTCCGGGCGGTTCTGACTGTCTCCTTGTTCATCACGGACCTGTTTCCGTTCCGCGGAGTCTGCCACGGCAGTTCCGGAGAGGACGCTTACCGGCAGCTTTGCGCACGGGTGACCGAGGAGATGACGCAACTCGAACGAGCTGGCGGGAACTGCCTCCGCCCGACACCCGCCCGATGCGGGACGCGGTCCCGGAGCGGGTGTGCCCGTCCGGCCCGGATCGGGCCGTGGGCGGAATTGCCCGCACCCACGGCCATGGAATGCGCTTGAATTTCACGATCGGAGAACAGAGGCTGCCGCGGGTATGAGTGGCAGGGGCCGGGGAGGAGTGGCGACCGACAGGGAGGCGGGAACATTCGAGCTGCGCCTGACGCCTCATGGGGTCGTGATGCCTGGTCCGCATGGCGGCGAGGAGAGGTGGGCCGGCGGCGTGGCGCGGCGGTTTTCGGAGGACGAAGCGGCAGGACTGGTGGCCATGGCGGCGGCGACCCTGCCCTCGCGGGCCGACCCGTCGGTGATGTTCTGGCGCGACGTGGGCGCGGAGTTTCTGCGGGCCCTTTGTCATGTTCCCGAGGGCGGGGGATTCACGGCGGAAGCGGTCGAGTTTCCGGATCCGTCGCGCCTTGCGGAGTGGGTGTTGAACGCCCCGCCGATGCAGGGCGCGGAGTATCTGACCCCGGAGGTGCTGGGCGGTCTCTGGCAGCGGCTCACCGCGTGGGTGGCCGGACAGGTGGCCGAGTGCGGCGGGCTCACGGCGTTTCTCGACACCTATGCGCCGCAGTGGTCCCGGGTCGGGCGGGTGACTGTTCATCTCGCCGAGAACAAGGGGGACGCTGATTACCCGTTCGCCTTCATGGCGACCTACGCGGCCGGGCTCACCGCGGGCGGGCGGATGCGCCGGCTCCCGCTGGGCCGCGCCCTCGAAGAATATGCCGGAGCGCGACGGAAGCCCGAACTCCTGAAACTGCTCTCGCCCCTGCATGAGGCCGCCAAGCGCAGCGAGTTGATCGCGGACCTCGTGGAAACCGGCGACGTCTTCCATCCGCTGGCATGGACGCCGCAGGAAGCCTACGCCTTCCTCCGTGAGATC
>CAYPUM010000492.1:0-3293 GCA_964413545.1 uncultured Roseibacillus sp.
GTGTTCCAGGCGGGCCTCATGATCATGCCGGGCCTGCACCGCGACTATCTGGCCCATCCCTCGAAGGAATTCCTGAAGCACGTCTCGCCGGCGTGGGAGGAAACGAAGCTGATCGACGGCTATCCGGCCTCGCACACCGTGATCGCCCGCCGCCGCGGCCGGGACTGGTACGTCGGCGCCATCACCACCGAAGCCCGGCAGTTCCGGGTGCCGCTGGATTTCCTCGAGGAGGGGAAGAACTACGCCGTGACGATCTACCGCGACAAGCCCGAGGGGCGGGAAATGACCGTCGAGACCAGGGAGGTGTCGCGCCGCGACACCCTCGACCTCGACGCGGCTGGCGGCGGGGGCTTCGTCCTCCATCTCGCACCACGGCAGGGCGGGCCGGCGAAGCGGGAGGACGGAGGCGGGGGATGACTGTCTTGAAGCGGACGCCGCTCAACGCGATGAAACGGGCAAGTGCAAGATCACAAGGCTGACATTTGCCCGGGATGTCAGTGATGTGGACCCGGTCTACCTTCCGAACGGCGATATCGTGTTCGCGTCCTCGCGCGACTTGAAGATAGTTCCCTGTGACCGGCAGGTTGTCCCGCAACTCTTTCGTATGACGGCCAAGGGCGCCAACATTCATCAGATCACGCGCAGCCTTGTCCATGAGAACCAGGTGTCGCTGATGCCGGACGGCCGCATTCTCTACAGCCGATGGGACTACGTGGACCGCAACTTCGCGGACGGGCATGGATTCTGGGTCACCAACCCCGACGGCACCAGCCAGGCCATCGTCCGGGGGAACAACACCGCGCATCCATCCGCCGCCTGGAATGCCGGGATGATCCCGGGTACTACCCAGCTCGTCTGCATCCTCGGCACGCATCACGGTTCCCTTGGCGGTGCGCTGGCCGTTGTCGATCCGACGTGAAGCACCTCCGCGTGGTGGAGACGCCGGACAAGGAAGGGCTTTCCGGCGGCTGGTGGAACTGCCTGGGAACCCAGTCTCAAGGGGTGAACTGGTCCGGCTTCAATACCAAGCGGATACTGGGAACGGTCCCGGTCGCCGATGACGGCAGTGCTTGCTTCGCCGTCCCGTGCGATCGCTTCGTCTATTTCCAGCTCCTGGACAGGGACGGCATGATGATCCACAGCATGCGCGGCGGGACTTCCGTCCATTCGGGAGAGATGCTTGGATGCGTGGGGTGCCACGAATCGCGCCTGACAGCAAGTCCGTCTTCGGCAGTGGAGGCCCGGCCGGCAAGCATGCGCGGAACGCCTTCTGAACTCAAACCCTGGTATGGACCACCCCGCAGATTCAGTTACATGCAGGAGGTGCGGCCTGTTTTTGACAGGTATTGCATCAAATGCCATGACTTCGGGAAGAAGGGAGCAGAGAAGGTGATTCTGTCCGGGGACAGGACGCTGATGTTCAATTTCTCCTACGTCGAGTTATGGCGGAAAGGGTATGTCGAAGTTCACGATCCGGGCCACCCGAGCCATGGAAAGGAGAAATGATCCTCGAAAGGAATGGCATCAGCAGCCACCTCGTCGCTCGAACCTCACCTTCCACGCCACCTCTTTCGTGGCCGGGGGGACGAAGCGAATCGTGGCGGTCTTGGCCCGGTTGTCGATTTCGCCCTCCTGGCCCCCGGCTTCGGCCTCGACCGGCTTGAAACCGTCCGGCAGATGAACCGTCAAAGATGACCCCGCCGTGGTAGCGCAGCTAAGGCGTCCCCTTGCCGGTGACATCCTCGCTTTGAAAGGTCGGTTCTCTTCCTTTCTCAGCAATCTGACTGTGCTCCCGGTTACTTGCTCTTTTTGAAGGCAGTGCCGCCCGTGTAAATCGATTTCATCTTCCATGCCCGAACGGATTGCACCGCGGCATTCCCACCCTTGGCGAACAGGCGGATGTTCGGGTTCGCACGGATGTGTTTGTGGGCAAACGCGGCCGCCTGGCGGTCGTTGGCGAAGACCTCGACCAGGTTCTTGTCGATGAACACACGCAGCGTCAGGTCCTCGTTCTCCTTCAGATCAAACGGCGGCTGGATGCCGCCGACCTGCAGCGACTTGCGATCGGCGCCGGCCGCGATGCTCATGCCGCCCTCGCCGCCTTCATCGCCCAGCAGACGAAGCCCGCACTCCGCCGGCAGGGGCGGCTTGAACGTGATCTCGATCTCGATCGCACCGCCGGTCAGGCCGTCCAACGCCTGCTCGGTCCCATCCCCGACGATCATCTCGTTCCACCTCTTCTCACCGTGCCGCAGCTTCTCAAGCTCGCGGAGCGGCTTGATCCGAAGCACTCCGTCGGCTGGAAGCTCAAGCTCGCGCGGCAGCGATTGCACACCCGACGGGGCAATGGGCATATTCATAAGCCAGGCCCACATCACTCGCCGCCCGTCGCGCGTCAGCATCGACTCGGGCGCGAAGAACTGATTCCCGCCAAAGCTCATCATCGCGTGAAATTCGGGCAGATACTTCTCGTCCTTGAAATCGCCGAGATAGTAGCGGCAGCCCAACCCGTGGCTGATGCACAGCAGCATCCACTTGTCGCCGATCTTGAACATGTTGGCGCAGGAGATGTCTTCGCCCTTGGGCGGACCGAGGTCCACCGGGTAGTCCGGGTGGAGCACGTCGCCCAGATAGGTCCAGGTCTTGAGATCCGTCGACTTCATCAACTGCGGGTTTCCTCCGCCGGACAGGGCGTAGTACGTGTCGCCGTTGAGCCAGCAGTCGGGGTCCCAGTGGCGGATGCTGGCGAGCTCGCCGCCGGCGGTTCTCGGCAGCACGGGCTCGGGTCCCGACCAACTGTTGAACTGATCGTCGAGCGGATACTGAATCCAATTGCGGCCGGAGCCCTGGCCATGGTAGATGATCGCCGGCCTGCCGTCCTTCGTGTAGAACCCGGTGCCGCTGAACATGCCGTGCCCGGTCGTCGGGGGCGCGAGTACCGTCGGGCGCCACTTCCAACGCACCAAATCGTCGCTGGTCACGTGGGCGAAGACGAAGCCGGTATGATTGCGGTAGATGTAGTGGAGGTGGTAGCGGCCCTTGTAATCGAACGCGCAGTTGGGATCGCCGGGACGGGCCTTGCCCGGGCCGGGGTGGGCGAGGTGGCAGGTGAGCCAGTTGGCCGGCGGGTCCTCCGGCCACGCGGGAGTCTCCGGCACATGGGGCGGCAACGGGGCGCGCGGGTTGCCGGCACGAGTCGCCATCTTCGCATCGGCCTCGCTGCGAGCGGCGACGAGGCAGCCCTTCCCGTCGAGCAGCAACCGGCCGCCGGCGAGCTTCACGCCCCCGGTCAT
>CAYPUM010000493.1:0-3275 GCA_964413545.1 uncultured Roseibacillus sp.
GTCGATGTAGTGCCCGATCTCCTGGGCCCGGATCATGTAAAGATCCAGTTCCGGGTCGTCCGAGGCGGGCCGCAGGCCCCGCGCCGACACGTAGATGTTGTACCCGGCCTTCTCGATGAGCTTGAGGGTCGGTTCCTGAAGGCTGCCCTTGGGAAGGGCCAGCCGGAGCGTGCGTGGAAGATCGGCCACCGGATGCGTCGCGCGAAATGGGCCGGGTATTTATGACGCCGGGTGCCGCGAGGCAACGCTAATCGTATCAGGCCTGCGCCAAGGCCCACTTCACCAGCGGCGCCAGATCCGGCCGGACCAGGGACAGGATGCGTTCCCTGAGGGCCACTTCGCGGGCTTGGAGCGTCTCGATCTTGCGCTCGGTTTCGGAGAGATTCCACATCAGGCGCGCCGAGAGGTCCACGAGGTTGTGGTGTGCCTTGAGGGGGCCGTCCATGGGAGAGGCCCCTCCGGCTTCCAGCATCGGTCGCAGGCTTTCGAGGAACGGTCCCAGCTCCCGGATCTGGCGGTTCTTCAGTTCGGTGGCGGCCTCGAACTCGCCCCGGAGTTCCATCAGTTCCGGAAAAAGCGCCCGCAGCTTGCGCACCAGCGCGTTTCGCACGTCCGGTCCCAGCCCCTGACCGGCCAATTCCTGCACCGCCCCCCGGAGGGCGCTCGATCTCGGACCGCATTCCGGGAGAATTGCCCCCGCTAATTCTTGCTCACCTCCAAACGCAAATTCCTGTTGCTCGTCTTTGCTCATCAGCTCGTTGTACGCTTTGTCCATGGCTCGCTCGCGGTTGGTTGCCACCGCCGGCAGGGAACACTAAAAACAAACTAATGGCTGAATGAAAAGGATAAAATTACTAATTCGGCATATTTTTGTTTAAGGTTTCTTAAGCTTTTTGGACCTCTTGTCACCCTTTTGCTCAAGAAAATTAGTAAAATACTTGTTTCTTCTCCTCCGCCTTGCTAATTTCAGGGCGATGAACCGAGCCACGAGGATTGGTCAATTGGCGGATGACCTTTGGCAATTGAGTCTTGATGAGCTGACGCAATTTCGGGGAGTGATCGATAAGATCATGGCGGCGAAGCGGGAGATTGCGGAGGTGGAGGGCCGGTCGGCGGAGGATCAGGACCGGGAGACGGCGCGGGTATTGGGCGAGGTGTGGGGGTATCTGAGGGACGAGGAGGTTCCGCTGTCGGGTCCGGAGAGCGTGGTGCTGGGGGCGTTTTGCAAGCACCATGAAGGGGTGGAGCTTCTGGACTCGAAGGGGCTGAACATCTTTCTGGACAGCTACGGGCGGAAGCCGGCCAACACCACCACGGTGGTGGACAAGCTGGCGAAGAAGGAACTGGTGGCGGTGGAGGATGCGGGGCCGCACTCGCACAAGAAATTCCGGCTGACGAAAGCGGGGATGGAGGAAGGTTGGGAGCTCATCAAGCGTCTGCGCCGGGGGACGGGCGGGATGCGGCTCTCGGCGGTGGGTTAGGGTGCGCAATCCGGTCTTGCACGGATTGCGGGGCATGGGCTATGCCGGCCTGCGATGAGCACGGCGACGACGGGAGGGGAGAGCGAAGCGCTGCAACGGGCTGCGACGGAAGCGCGGGGATTGGCGATTGACGCGGTGCACGCGTGTTCTTCGGGGCATTTGGGACTGCCGCTGGGTTGCGCCGAGATGGGGGCGGTGCTTTTCGGGGAGGCCCTGCGGTTTTACCCCGGGGCGCCGAAGTGGTTGAACCGGGACCGATTCATTTTGTCGGCGGGTCACGGTTCGATGTTTCTCTACGGGTGGCTGCATTTGGCGGGGTATGAGATTTCGATGGAGGCGCTGAAGGATTTTCGGCAACTGCACAGCGGGACGCCGGGTCATCCGGAGTTTGGGGAGACGCCTGGGGTGGAGGCCACGACGGGGCCGCTTGGGCAGGGGGTGGGGAACGCGGTGGGGTTTGCGATCAGCGGGAAGCGGGCGGCGGCGAGGTTCAACACCGCCGGGCACGTCATCTTTGATCATCACGTGGTGACGCTGGCGGGGGACGGCTGCATGCAGGAGGGGGTGGCGCGGGAGGCGCTGGCCTTTGCGGGGCATGGCGGTCTCGACAACCTGATTTTGATTTACGACTGCAATGAAGTGACGCTGGACGCGATGTCGGACGTGACGCAGAGCGAGGATGCGGAGAAGTATTTCGAGGCGCTCGGGTGGGAAGCGCGGACGGTTGACGGGCACGACATGGCCTGTTTTCGGGAGGCGTTGCAGGCCGCCAAAGAGCGCGACAACGGGAAACCGAAGGTCCTGATCGCGAAGACCGTCGTCGGGAAGGGCATTCCCGAGGTGGCGGGCACCTCGGCGGCCCACGGCGAGGCGGGGGCGAAATTCGCGGCCGAGGCGCGCCGGGGGCTGGGGCTTCCGGAAGAGACCTTCCATGTGTCCCGCGAGACGCGTGATTTCTTTGCGGGCCGCGTCGCGGAATTGCGGAAGGAATTCGAAGCGTGGGAGGCGACGTACGCAGCGTGGGAGCAGGCCAATCCGGAGCTGGCGGCCGAGTTGCAGGCGGGGGTGGCGAAGATGGTGCCGAGCGACCTGATGGATCGCATTCCGGAGTTTCCGGACGGATACCTGAACGCCACCCGCGGCGCCGGAGGGGTGGTCATCAACGCCGTGGCGCAAGAGATGCCGCAGTTGGTCACCGGATCGGCCGACCTCTTTGGCTCGACGAAGAACTACCTCGCCGGCGAGGGGGATTTCGCGCGAGACAACCCGGCGGGCCGCAACATCTGGTTCGGAATCCGGGAGCATGCCATGGGCGCGATCTGCAACGGAATCGCGTATGACGGCATTTTCCGCGCCAGCGGGGCGACTTTCCTCGTCTTCGCCGACTACCTGCGGCCGGCGATCCGGCTGGCCTCGCTGGCGGGCCTGCCGGTGGTCTACATCTTCACCCATGACTCGGTGGGGGTGGGGGAGGACGGTCCGACCCACCAGCCGGTCGAGACCGTCAGCGGGCTGCGGGTGATTCCGAATCTGGATGTGATCCGGCCGGCCGACCCGGAGGAGACGGCGGGCGCCTGGACCGCGGCCCTGATGCGTCACGACGGTCCGACCGCCCTGATTCTGACCCGCCAGAAGGTTCCCACCATGGGCGAGTTGCCGGTGCGGACCCGCCGCGAGGGGACCTACAAGGGGGCTTACGTGGCGCGCGCGGAAAAGGGGCCCCTTGAAGCGGTCCTCATCGCGAGCGGCTCGGAAGTGGCGGTGGCTCTCGAGGCGGCGCGGGAACTCGGGGAC
>CAYPUM010000494.1:0-3269 GCA_964413545.1 uncultured Roseibacillus sp.
GGTGGCGAGCCGATGGTGCATCCCCGGTTTTTCGAACTCGTCGAACTCGCTTCCGCCCGCGGCCTGAAGCTCACCATCTCGACCAACGGAACCCTCATCACGCCCGAACGCGCCGCGCAACTGAAGGCCGCGGGGGTGGCATACGTCGGCATCTCGCTCGACGGAATCGGCCCGATCCATGACCATTTCCGCGGAAAAGAGGGCGCCTTCGACGCCGCCGTGCGCGGCTTCCATGCCTGCCACGACGCCGGACAAAAGACCGGCCTGCGCCTCACCCTGACCCGCCACAACGTCTCCAACATCGAGCGCATTCTCGACTTCATCGAGAAGGAGAACATCCGGCGCGTCTGCTTCTATCACCTCGTGCCCGCGGGCCGCGGCAGCGACCTCCAGGTGCTCAGCCCCGCCGAGTCGCGCCACGCCCTCGACACCCTCATCGCACGCGTCGAGGACTGGCGCCGCCGCGACGCCGGCCGGGAGGTCCTCACCGTCACCCAGCCCGCCGACGGCGCCTACCTCCTCCTCCGCATGCAACGCGAAAACCACCCCCGCCTCGCGGAGGCCCGGCGGCTCCTCGCATGGAACGGCGGCGGCGCCAACAGCTCCGGCCGCGGCATCGCCAATATCGACACCCAGGGCAACGTCCACCCCGACCAGTTCTGGCGCCACGTCCACCTCGGCAACGTCAAGAAGACCCCCTTCTCGGCCATCTGGAACGAACGGCACCCCGGCAGCCGCGACATCCTCCGCGAAATCCGCTCCGTCGGACTCATGTCCGCCGCCGATCGCCAAAACCGCATCTCCGGCCCCTGCGGCCGCTGCCGCTGGTTCGAAATCTGCGGCGGCGGATTCCGCACCCGCGCCGCCGCCGCCAACGGCCACCTCTGGGGCTCCGACCCCGGTTGCTACCTCAACGAGGAAGAGATCGGGCAGGTCGTCACGGCCTCCCCGTGAACGACGCGTCCGGCAGGAACGGCCGAGGCCGTGGCACGACCGTCCCGGTCGTGACCCCCCAACCACCCGGCAGCCCGCAAACCTCGGCCGCTTCACGGCCCGGCCATCTCCATGCCCTCACCGCCACAGTTCGAAGGCGTGCGCCGAGAAGCCGGCCCCGAAGGCGGTCAGCCACAGCCGCCGGTCGCTCCCGTCGCGCTTCATCCGCTCCTCGAGCGCAAGGAGCACGCCGGGGCTACTACAATTCCCGTAATTATGCAGGACCTTCCGGGTTTCTCCGAGGGTGAACCCCGGAAGGTTGTCTTCGAGGGCCTCCACCACGTCCCGCCCCCCGTTGTGGGCGATCACCTGGTCGGGGTCCCCGGCCCGCTGCTCGAACAATTCCCGCACCGCCTGTCCGGCGACTGCCGGGACGTTGCGATGGAGCTTGTTCTTCAGCCTTCCTCCGGCGTTCACGAAGCGGATCTTCTCCCGCTCCTGCGGCCAGTGCAGCGTCCGGAAACCTCCCGCCCGGAAGAGGTTGTCCGCCCCGTTCCCCTTCCACACCGCCGCCGCCGCCCCGTCCCCGAACAGGCAGAGGCTGATCAGGACCCCCGGCTCGTCGTCCATGAAGAAGGCCGCGGAACACACCTCGACCGCCACCGTGGCCACCGTGGCCCCGGGGTGGACCGCCAGAAAGCCATGCGCCACCCGGAGCATGGGGACGGCCGCCCCGCAGCCCAGCCCCACCACGTCATGCAGGCAGGCGTCGCCCCGCATTCCCAGATCCTCCGCCACGTGGCTCGACACTCCCGGACAGAGGTATCCGGTGCAGGTGCAGACGAAGAGGGCGTCCAGATCCTGCGGCCTCGTCCCGGCCGCTTCGAGCGCCTTCGACAACGCCGCTCCCGCCAACGCCGGCGCGGCCTCCTCGAAGTCCCGGTTCAAACGCTCCGCGTCCCGCTCGAACAGCTCGGAAGGCTCCCCGAGCGCGAAATGACGCCTCGCAATGCCCGAATCACTCCACAGAATCCTGAGCAACAAACGGCGCGAGCGCGGCTTCAAAGACGCCACCCGCGGCGCCGCCTTCGCGATCTCGTAACACTCGCGCTGCGAATACGAGTCGGCCGGAAAGGCGCTGGCAAGGGAATGCAGATACATGAGTCAGCGAAGCAAACGGTAGAGGGCCTGGAAGGGAAACACCCCCCGCCGCGCCGACCAGCCCATGGCCCTGCGTCCGGGTGCCGCGAAGAAGCATGGATGCAAAACACGCGCTGTAAAGAGGCGACGACGGAATCTCCGCGCCACACCGGACCGGATCGCCGCCACGGTCTCCCCCCACGACGCGCGCCCCGCGGCATAGCCGGTCAGGGGGTCCAGCGCCAGTTCCGCCGCCTCGAACGCCATGGACATGCCGTTTCCGGTGAATGGCGGAATCATGCATTCCGCGTCGCCCACCGCGCACAGATCATCCTCGAGATCCTGCTTGCCCAACCGGAAGGCGCTCACCCCGAGAAACGACGACTCATCGCGCTCGCCATCCCGCAGCGACTCCGCCACTTCCGGAAGGCCGGCGGCCTCAAGATATGCGCACAGGAGTTCCGAACCTTTCCGGCGCAGCGGGCGCTTTCGGAACAACCCGCAAACGTTCACGCGCCCGTCCTCGACCGGCGCCACGCCGGCATAGCCTTCCTCTCCAACGTGCATCTCGAGGTGCGGGCCAAACGCGGACCCCCGGACGTGGATCTTGAGACCCAGCCATGCGCTGTCTCGTTCCGGCCGCCGCCCCGCCGCCCAGACCTGCCCCGTCCGGGCCTCGCGCCTCCGTCGCGAACCCGTGCGCAACTCCCCGCCGGCCGTCACCAACCGCTCCGCCAGGCGCGCGTCAAGCCGATACCGCGAAATGCCACGCGCCGCCTCCGGAAGCTCCCGCGCCAACACCTCGCGGCCGCGCACATACCACCTCGTCCGCCGCAGAACCCGCGCATCATCGAGAAACGACGCCACGCCCAGACCTCGCAGAGTATGGTCGCTCACCCCGCTGATGAACTCGCCGCAGACCCGATGGCGCGGGTAACTCCCGGCCTCATGGACCACCACCGGAACCCCGCGCATCCGCAACCCGATTCCGAGCGAGAGCCCCGCCAGTCCTCCGCCCACGATCGTGATCGTTTTCACCGTCTCCGCCACGCTACCAGACGACACGCCCCGCGCAACGTGCTTCGCTCGCACACGTTCCATGCCGCGCCGTCCAAATCCAGCAACCGGGGCAGTTCTCCTCGCACGAATCCCGCCCGAATACTCGCCATCATGTCGTGGCGCGTCACCCGGTTCAC
>CAYPUM010000495.1:0-3256 GCA_964413545.1 uncultured Roseibacillus sp.
GCCGCCGACGACGAGGCCAACCGCCTCCTCACCCGCCCGATGCGCGCGCCGTGGAGGGTCGAGGTCTGATGGCGGCGGTCGGGATCACCGGCCGCCGCGCCACGATCCGCAATCCCCGGTTGCACCATCGCAAACAGGGGGCGGGACCACGGATTGGACCGGGAAACTTACCCGCTCACATGCACACAAAAAAGCAACGAATCCGCCGCAAACCGCTGACGGCACCTCGAGTGGCCCGACCGAGCGGGCCGAGTTCCCGGCAGCACGTTGGAGACGAGGAGGTGAATCCATGAGCAACGAGGAACTCCACAATCAGCGCCTGAACCGCTATTCGACCGCGATGCGCGGCGGGATGCCGGACCGCGTGCCGATCCGGCCGTTCGTGGCCGAATTCTGCGCGAAATACGCCGGGATGACCTGCCAGCAGGTCACCCACGACTACAACCAGGCGTACGAGGCGGTGATCCGCACCGCGGCCGGTTTCGACTGGGACGCGATGGTGATGAACATGGTGTGGGTGTGGACCGGCCTCACGCAGGCCATGGGCCTGAAATACTACGCCATTCCCGGGATTGACATCGGCGCCGACGTCGGGTTCCAGTATCGCGAACCGCCGGAGGAGGACGCGTTCATGCGGCCCGACGAATATGACCGGCTGATCGAGGACCCGACCGAGTTCCTGCTCAACGTGTGGCTGCCGCGCGTGGCCCTGCCGCTGGCGGCCCCCGGGAAGCCGGTGACCACGGAACACAACCTGTCGCTGCTCAAGGGCGGCATGGCCATGATGCAGTACTTCGGCTCGATCGGCGGGCAGGTGCAGCGGATGCGCGACGAGACCGGCACGGTCTCGGCCATTGCCGGCATCTTGAAGGCGCCGATGGACATCCTGGCGGACAAGTTGCGCGGCTATTTCGGATTGCTGTCCGACCTCGAAACGCAGCCCGACAAGGTGCTGGCCGCCTGCGAGGCACTCGCCCCGCACCTGCATGCGGTTGCGCTGGCCAGCTCCGACCCCTCCGGCACGGTTCCGATCGGGTTCTGGATGCACCGGAGCTGCGTGCCGCTGGTGCGGCCGGCTGATTTCTCCAACATCTACTGGCCGACCCTGCGTCCGATCATCGAGGAACTCTGGCGGCACGGCCGGCAGACGCTCTTCTACGCGGAGGGCAACTGGGACTACCACCTCGACGACTTCGCGCAACTCCCGCAACACAGCATCGTCTTTCACATGGACCAGGCCGATCCGGCCAAGACCGCCGCGAAGCTGGGCGGAAGGTTCGCCCTCTCGGGCGGCGTGCCGAACGTGATGCTCAGCTTCGGCACCCCGGAGCAGGTCCGGGCCAAGTGCAGGGAACTGATCGAGACCTGCGGCCGGGACGGCGCCTTCATCATGGACGCCAGCGCGATCGTGCAGAACGACGCGAAAATCGAGTGCCTGCAGGCGATGACCGACGCCACGCTGGAATTCGGCGGATACTCGCGTGGCCGATCGACCCCCCCGCCCGCTCGGAAGCCCCCGCCGGATTCCGTGGCGCCCGTCGGCCGGGCCGGCCGCACCCCGGCCGGCCAGTGCATCCCGTGGGATCACTCACAACAGGACTGGCCGCCCGTCACGGGCGACCCCGCCCTGGCCCGCGAGGTCTGGAACCAGCTCGACGGACTGGCGAACATGTACGTGTGGCACGTCCTGGTGTCGTTCTGAAGGAGATTCGGGACACCCACGTTATTGAGAAAAACAGCCTGCGAACGCCCCGATTCCCGGGCCTCTTTTGGATGCTGCGGGGCTGGATGAGTGGGTGTCCCGGAAATCCCGGAAATCACCACGATGACCAGTCCTTCAGGATGAACGGCTTGGTGGGGCGGGGTCCGAAAATGTCGTCCGGGATCCGGGTTTCCGGGGCGTCACCCAGGCCCTGCTGCCTCCAATCTCCGCGCTTGACAGATCCCATGCGTATACGTAAGTCTTCTTGCATAATTCCTGATCACCATGGACAAGGTGTTTTCAACCCGGCTCGACGAATCCGTGGCGCAGCGCATCAGCGGGCTTGCGCGGCGGCTCCACACCAGCAAGAAGCGGGTCATCGAGGAGGCGGTGACGCTGCTGGAGTCGACGCTCGGTGAAAGTCAATCGGCGGTGTTCCTCGACCAGTCGTTCGGGGCATGGAAGCGCGATGAGAGCGCGGCGGAAACCGTCGAAGCGGCCCGGGCGGCCTTCCGGCAATCCTTCGAGAGGCGGCGCCGATGAGGGCTCTGCTCGATGCCGACATCCTGATCTGGCACCTGCGCGGGGAGCGCAAGGCGGCGGACTACCTGCGGAAGCTTGCAGTTGATCCCGACCTCGAACTGTGGACCGGAGCGATGCAGCGCGCGGAAGTCCTGTTTTTCATGCGGCCGCAGGAGGAGGAACAAACCATGATGCTGCTTTCCCGGGTCCGCACCGTCGCCGTCGACCAAGCCATCGTCGATGAGGCCGGCCGGCTGTTCCGGAAATGGCATCCCAGCCACGGGATCGACCCGAACGATGCGATCCTCGCCGCCACCGCCCTGACCAAGGGCGGCCAGATCCACACCCTCAACCGCAAGCACTATCCGATGAACGACGTGGTGGTGGCCAGGGCGTGGTGAGGCACTTCTGGCGGTCCCGCTCACGGTTCGAGGCGGAGAACGGGTCCCCGCGTCGACTTCATGGGTGACACAATAGTGTGTCACGCGGGGCGCGCCAAGCCCGCCGCCGCGCTTCCCGGATCCGGGCCTGCCACTCCGCCGGGACGCTCGCTCGATTGAAGGCCGCACCTCTTTTTGAAATGTTACAATGGTCTCCCTCCTTGTGTGCGGTGGTTGCGCGGTGCAGGGTGCGCCATCCCTCGGCAGGGCATACCTTGATGGCGCCGGCCGGCAGGGTGCGAACAATTCCGCCGGGCCGGCGACCGCCCCCCGCGCTCACTCGCCGACTCTCCCATGAAACCACCACGCACCGATCTGCTGCTTCCCGCCTGCGCCGCGGTCCTCGCGGCCGGGGACCCGAATCCCCGGCGCGACCTGCACAAGGGCATCCACGGAGATCCCACCCGATGATGGAGATGATGGAGATAATGGAAAGATTGCTTCCAGCTCCCGCCATCCGCCGTTGGGGCATGGCGGTTGTGGTGGCCGCCGGCGTCATGGCCGGCCCGGCCGCCGGGCAGGTGGCCGAGATCGAGATGGCCCCCGTGCCGTTCGGGGTTCCCTTCCAGAGCCACAACCAGAAGGTGGTGCA
>CAYPUM010000496.1:0-3240 GCA_964413545.1 uncultured Roseibacillus sp.
TGCAGATTGCGCAGGGTCGGCTGCAGCATCTTGTTCGCTCCCCAAAGCATCTGGTAAAGCAACAACTCGGTTTTCGGTTTCATGAGATCCACGGGATCCTGACAAAAAATGTCGCGGCCGCGACATTTTTTATCAGGCATCTTCCGGCCGACTGGCCGGTCCCCCGCCCGCGCGACTGGGTTTTGAGTGGACCTTGGGGCCCGGAGGCGGTCCCCTGAAACAGAGTCCCAGCACTTGGAAAAGACTCCGGTCCCCTTTTCGTGGTCCTCATGCGCTCAAGAGGACAGGACGACTGCGGTGGCGGCATGTGGCGGCCTCAGGGCAGGACCAGTTCCAGCGACGGGCCGGAGGCGGTGGGGTGGTTGCGGGCGGCGAAGGCGTGGACGAGGCTCCACATGGCGAAGGCGCGGGTCTGCTGGACGATCAGGAAGCCGGCCTGTCCGGTGGTGTCGGCCCGGATGAAGTCGGTGAGGGTGTCGGATTCGAACAGGATGGTGCCGTCGATCTGCCCGCGGGCGATGTCGAAGGCGCCGAGCAGGCGCACTGCGGCGGGGTCGATGGCGGTTCCGGCGTCGAGCGAGCCGGGGGCGTCCTCCCAGCGGAGGTCCTCGGCGGGCCAGGATTCGAGCGACCGGTCATCGGCGATGCCGTAGACTTCGAAGGTGCAGGTCTCGGGCAGATAGAAGGCATAGCCGAGGCCGCTGGGAACGAGGTTGAGGCGCAGCCGGGCCGAGCGGATGCGGGCCGGATCTTGGCCGTCGAGATCGTCGAGATCGAAGGAAATGAGCGCCCGCCGGTCGGAGGGTTCCTTGACGTCGTCCGGGCTGCTCCGCTTGACCATCAGCAACGAGGGATCGAGGCGTTTGGCCCACTCGTTGGAGCGTACGATCGAGGTTACCCGGGCGGCCGGGAGCCGCAGGAGATCGGGGGCGGGCTTGGCGAGGCGTTGTGACGGGGGGACGGGCAAGGGAATAATCCCGGCGGCCGTGGTCATCGAGGAGGCCTCGCCCTCCTGCATGCGCAGTTCCCCGCCGCTGGCTTGGTGGTGGACCGAGATCTCGCCGCTGAGGACCTCGAATTCCGCCCGGGCGGCCGGTCCGTCGACGGTGACGGCGAACTGGGTGCCGTGATCGACCGCGAACCCGGCGGGGGTTTCGACGACGAAGCCCCTGGCGGAATCCGGGACCTCGACCACGGCGGTGCCCGCCAGCAGGCGGCAGCGCATCGGGTCGACCAGCGTCACCCGGGCCGGAGCCTGGAGGTTGAGCAAGGCCCCGGAGTGGAACCGGACCGCCGCCACCCCGGACCGCAAGTCGAGTTCGCCGGCGGTCAGGGATGAACCGGCCGCCAGGGGCTGGGTGCCGGCCCATGCGGCCCCGTCGGCGGACTCCACCCGGGCCACCGCGGACGGGCGCGCCGCCCGGTCGCCGGCCTCGCGGCCGAGCAGCGCGAGAAATGCCGCCGCCGCCAGCGAGGCGGCAATCCCGAGTCCGGCCGCCAGCGGCCACCAGCGGCGCCGCGGCGGTTGGCGCGTCTCCAGCCATGCCAGCGGGGTCAGTTCGGGTTGGGGGGATCGGAAGGTGGCGAGCAGGTTGGCCTCGAGGCGCACGCGCCGGCGGTAGCGCCGGCGCAGCGCGGGGTCGGCGGCAAGGCGCCGTTCGAGATCGCGGACCTCGGCGGGAGTGAGTTCCCCGCTGCGCATCCGGTCGATGAGCCGGTCCAGGTCGCAAGGTTGGTCGTTCATGTCTCTTTCTCAGTCGTTTGCGGGAAATCCATCCTGGCGCAGGCTTTCCTCGATGCAGGTGCGCAGGGCGGTCCGGATCCGTTCGAGGGCCTTGTAGAGTCCCGCCACCGGCTTGTGCAAGGCCTCGCCGATCTCGGCCATGCGGACCTTCGGGGAGGCGTAGTAGCGTTGCACGAGTTCGAGCTGGGATGCCGGCAGCCGGTGCAGGCAATCGTGCAGGGCCCGGCGCTCGGCTTCGGCGCGGTCGCTTTCGGCCTCGCCTTCGGTGGCGAGCTGCTCGACCAACTCGCCGGAGAACATCAGCGGGCTGCGGGCGCGCTTGCGCACGTGGTTCAAGGCCGTGAAGCGCACGAACGAATAGGCCCAGGACCGGAAGGCCGCCTCGTCCCCGAGGGTTCCGATCCGGCGCCACATCGCCACGCAGGCGTCCTGGACCACATCCTCGGCGTCGGCCTGCTGCAGCATCAGGGTCAGGGCGAAGGCCCGCAACTCAGGCTCGTGGCGCACGAAGAGCCGGATGAATTGTTCCTCGGTGACGGTCACTTTCATTATGACGATGTCGCCGGTTGCGTCATTTGGACAAGGAAGATTCAGGTTTCGGGTTTCCGGGGGCACGCGAGGAAAGACCTCTTGATGGCGGGGGGCGGATCGGAACTGGGGCGCCGGTTCCACCGTGGTCACCGGGCACACAACCAGTCCTTTCCCGAGCTTGTCCTGAAGCCATGAAGCCGATGACCTGGCAGATATCCCACGGGTGGAGACGCCCGCCGCGACGCACGGCACACAAGCAGCCGACAACAGTTTCCGGTGGGACGTTCCTGTCGCTTCAGGCACCTAACCGCCATCCTGCGATTCATCCCTCCTCAAGCTCCAGCCTGCCTGCGATCTCGATGACCACGACCGTGGCGATCGGGTCGGGCAAGGGGCCGGGCACGGTGACCGTCTTGCCCTCCACCTTCAGGGGTGTGTCGGGCTTCGCCAGGAAGTATGCCTTGGTGATCGGGTTGTCGATGGGAAGGGTGATCCGCCCCTTGTCGGGCATGCCGTAGAGGTAGAGGCAGATCGTGTCGGGCTTGTCGGCGGCGGCGGGTTTCCACGCACAGCGGCCGGTTCTTGTCCGGAATGGCAGAGTCGCGAACGGGCTCTTCTCGACGCCATGGATCGCCTCGCCGTTGACTTTCATCCATGCGCCGATCCCCTCAAGGCGGTCGACGGCCTCGGCGGGAAACGATCCGTCGCCCATCGGCCCGACGTTGAGCAGGAAGTTGCCGCCCTTGCTGACGATCTCGATCAACATGCGGACGAGCCGGCCGGTGGGTTTCCACTTGTCGTCGGACGCCCGGTAGCCCCAGTTCTCGTTCATGGTCATGCAGGTTTCCCAGTCGGGCCACTGGTCGGGGGTGCGCGGAATCATCTTGTCGGGATACGAGAGGTAATCCACCCCGACCTCGCGCAGCTCGTCGAGCTTTTCGCCCCGCAGGCCCGGGGTGTGCTTG
>CAYPUM010000497.1:0-3238 GCA_964413545.1 uncultured Roseibacillus sp.
GAGCAGACCTGCCCGGCCCTGGCCCGCATCCTTGCCAGACATCACGGATTCAAGTGCACCGTGTTGTTCGGCCTCGACGAGAACGGCCACATCAGACCCGGCGCCTCGAACATCCCCGGCATGCAAGCCCTTGAGAAGGCCGGCCTCCTGGTCATTTTCACGCGATTCCTGAACCCCCCGGCGGAGCAGATGGAACACCTCGCCGCATACCTCGACCGCGGGGGACCCGTCGTCGGGCTGCGCACCGCCTCCCACGCCTTCAAAATCCCCGGGAACTCACCTTTCGCAAAATTCGACTACCGCTCGAACGTCGAGGGATACGAAAACGGCTTCGGTCACCAGATCCTTGGAAACACCTGGGTCGGCCACTACGGCCAGAATCACAAACAAGGCACCCGCATCAAGCTCGCCCCCGAACAAAAGGACCACCCCATCCTCCGCGGCGTCGGCGACAACGCCTTCTGCCACGCCGGAGGCTACATGGGCAAACCCCGTCCCGGCTTCACCGTGCTCACCAAGTCCCAGCCCTTGGTTTCCATGAAAAGGGACGCCGAACCCGATCCGAAGAAGCCCCCCGTCGCCTCCTCATGGACCCGCCACTACGAGGCGAAGAACGGCAACAAGAACCGCGTCTTCCACTCGACCCAGGGCGCTTCGGAAGACATCCTCGACGACGACTACCGGCGCCTCCTCGTCAACGGCATCTTCTGGGCCATCGGCCTCGATGACGCCATTCAACCCGGCCTCGACATCTCCTTCGTCGGCCCCTACCAGCCCACGACCTTCGGCTTCGGCGGCTACGTCAAGAACGTCAAGCCCGCCGACCTCGCCGGCTGGGATACCCCCGTCATGCCGAAATAGCACACGGTGTCATCCAGCTTCCTCGTGAATCCCCTCACCTTTCGTCCGCTCTACATGACCCGCGTCTGGGGCGGGCGAACCCTCGAAACAAAGTATCGGCGCTCCCTCCCCGACGAGCAACCCTACGGCGAGTCATGGGAATTGGTCGATCGCCCCGCCGAGCAGTCGATCGTGAACGACGGCATGTTTGCGGGAAGGTCCCTTCACGACTTGTGGACGGAACACCGGGACGAGGTTTTCGGCGATGGATTCGATTCGGACCGCTTCCCATTGCTGATCAAGATCCTCGATGCCTGCGACGATCTTTCGATCCAGGTGCATCCGCCCGCTGACGTTGCGCCCTCGCTTGGCGGCGAGCCGAAAACCGAAATGTGGTACATCGCGGGAGCCGAGCCCGGCGCCAGGCTCTACGCCGGCTTGAAGCGCGGCGTCACGCGCGAGCAGTTCCGCGAGGCCATCGCCTCCGGAATGGTGGCCGATTGCGTGCACGACATCGAGCCGCGGGCCGGAGAGTCGATCTTCATCCCCTCGGGACGCCTCCACGCCATCGGCGCCGGGTTGCTCATCTTCGAGATCCAGCAGAACTCCGACACGACCTTTCGCGTCTTCGACTGGAATCGCCCCGGCCTCGACGGCCGGCCGCGCGCCCTCCATGTCGAGGAGTCCCTGCGCTGCATCGATTTCAACGATCACGAACCCGGCATGGACGACCCCCGTGGCGCCACCCTCGCCTCCTGTCCCCATTTCGAGGTCGAGAAGCTCGCTCTCCCGGCCGGTTCTGCCGTCGCCAGTCCCGACCCGGACCGCTTCTCGATCGTGGCGGTGGTCGCAGGCGCATTGCGCTCGATCGACGGCCGCTCTTTCCACCCCGGCGATTTCGTGCTTCTCCCGCGCAACTCCGCCGCCCTCGATACGACCGCCGATTCGGTCGTCCTCCGGACGTTCGTCCCGAACCAGCAGCGGTAGAGGCCCTCTGGAGTGCGCCGGCAGAGCGAGCCTCCGCGAGCGGCGACGGCGCTTTGGGGCCCGAGGAGCGCACATGATCATTCGAAAGCGGTGTCGCCCTGCGCTTGCCACCGCACTCCACACCCGCTCACCTGCTTCGCCCCCTCCAGTGCAGCCACCACGCCGCGACGCCCAGCGCAATGGTCAGGAGACCAAAGAAACTCGCCCGCGGCTCGCGCACCAGCGCGAAGGCCGTCACCCCGCCGACTGAAACGAGAAAGAGCACCTGAACCCACGGCCATCCCGGCACCGCGATCCGCTCCCCCTCGCGAAACTTCAGCCTCATCAGCCCGACCACGCTCAGGGCCGTCCCGATCCCGAGGGTGAATCCGATATACTTCACGAGATCCGGGAAATTCGGGATCCAGAGCATGAGCAGTGCCAGCGCGAGTTGCAGAAGCACGGCATTGGTGGCCGGGGGACGCTCGCTGCTCAACCAGCGCGGCAGGTAGCCATCTTCCGCCATCTTGGCATAGACGCGTGGTCCCGCCATCACCATCGCCGAAATCGAGGTGAGCAGCGCCACCGCGATCAGCCCCGTCGCGAACTCCGCAAACCAAGGTCCCGCGAGATGCCCGGCCGTGATCCGCGCCACCTCCATCTGACCCTCGATCGCCTCCACCGGGGGAGCGAAGAGAAACACCGCGTTGAGCGCGAGGTAGAGAACAATCACAGTCACCGTCCCCAGCAACATGGCCCGCGGGAGGATGCGCTCCGGATCCGCCACCTCGCCGCCGATATACACCGCCGCGTTCCAACCTGAATAGGCGAACGAAATCCACAACAACGACACCGCGAAGGCCGCCATCTTCGTTTCTCCGGCCAGCGGCGAAGGATCGCGTTCGAAATGCATCCCCGCCACCACGATGAAGGCGAGGATCAGGCCGATCTTCAACACCACCACCGCGCTTTGCAGCCAGACCGCCCGCCGCACACTGAAAGCGTGCATCAGCGCGAACACAACAAGGGCCGCCGTCCCGATCCATTTCGGATCGAACTGCCCGGGAAACCACGACTTGGTATACTCGCCAAGCGCGAAAGCCGTCGCCGCAATCGGCGCGGAGAATCCCACCAGCATCGAGATCCACCCGCTCACGTAACCCGCCGCAGGATGGATCGTGCGCGAAAGGAAAAAATACTCCCCGCCCGACTCCGGAAGCCGTCGCGCCAGCGCCCCGTACGACGCCGCCCCCAACAGTGCAATCACTCCGCCCACCAGCCACGCCAGAAGCACCAGCCCGCGGGAAGGCAGATC
Source organism: uncultured Roseibacillus sp. (assembly GCA_964413545.1). Taxonomy (GTDB): domain Bacteria; phylum Verrucomicrobiota; class Verrucomicrobiia; order Verrucomicrobiales; family Akkermansiaceae; genus Roseibacillus_B. Next base: position 3,122 of record CAYPUM010000497.1, read on the forward strand.
CGCGATGAGAAACCCCGAGGTCGTGAAGATGCCCGCCCCCAGCATGTTCGCCACCACCAGGAACGTCGCCCCCCCCAACCGGATCTGACGCCCGCTATTCATTGTCGGCATTGGCAA
>CAYPUM010000498.1:0-3214 GCA_964413545.1 uncultured Roseibacillus sp.
TGCGAAGGGGGGGACGAACCATGGGAAGGAGCCGAGGACGTCGGTGATCACGGCGATCTGGCCGTTGCAGGATTGGTTGCCGGAGCCGATCCCGATGGTGGGGATATCGAGGCGGGCGGTGAGGCCGGCGGCGACCTCGGGCATGACGCTTTCGAGGACGATGGCGAAGCAGCCGGCGTCCTGGAGGGCGAGGGCGCCCTCGCGGAGCGCCGCGACTTCCTCGGGGGTGCGGCCCTTCCTGCGGTATCCGCCTTCTTCGATGATGCGCTGGGGGAGCATGCCGAGGTGGCCGAGGACTTGGATTCCGGCGGTTCGGATAGCGGCCACTTTGGCGGTTTGGCGGCAGCCCCCTTCGAGTTTGACGGCCTGGGCGCCGGCTTTGGTCAGGTGGCGGGCGTTCGCGAGGGCCTGATCGGGGGTGTCGTAGCTGTGGATCGGGAGGTCGGCCACGAGGAGGGCGCGTTTGGCGCCGCGGGCCGCTGCGGTGGTGTGGTGGACCATATGGGCCATGGTGACGGCGGTGGTGTCGGGGTGTCCGAGGACCACCATTCCGAGGGAGTCGCCGACCAGCAGGAGGTCGGTTCCGGCTTCGTCGAGGAGCCGGGCGGTGGGGTAATCGTAGGCGGTGAGCGCTGCGATGGGGGGTCCGGATCGTTTCCGGTCCCGGAGCGAGGCGGCCTTTTCGTCGGCGGTCATGGGGCGGGTGGACTGTGAGCTTTGAAGTCTCGGGAGGGAAATCAGAAAATCGGGGATTGGGGTGCGGGGGGAATTCCGTAAGGTGGGGCGTGGTTTGGAAGCTGGTGTTGCTGGGGTCGCTGTTGCCGACGGTGGCGGCGGTGTTGTTGCGGCAATGGCAATATGAACGCGTGCTGCGCTCGTGCGAGGGCGGAGAAACCCCCCGAACCGGGAGGGAACTGGTCGAATGGTTGCTGGGACGGGCGGGGGTGAGGAAGGCGGTGGAAATCACGGAGCACCGGCGGGCGGGCGTGAAGGCGGACCCGCCCCGCCTTGCGCTTTCCCCGCGTCTGGCGGAGGCCACGGACGCGGTGTCGCTGGGCGAGGCGGCGCAACTCGGCGGGCTCGCGATCCTTGCGGCGAGGAATCCGGACCTGTTGAACTGGCGGCAGTGGGTGGTGCGTTTTGGGGCGGCGGCGCCCGTCTTCACGCTGGTGGTGGCCATTTTTGCGGTGGTGGTGGCGAAGCTGACCGCGACGTGGGCGATCGCGGCGGTGCTGGCGGCGCTGGGGCTGGCGAGTGTTTTTTCGTTGCTGACAGTGCTCATCGAGAGCGAGGCGGCGAAGCTGGCGGCCTCGATGGTGGAAGAGTCGCGCTTTTTTCACCGGCTTTCGGAGAGCGAGGCGGTGGCGCGGTGTTGCCGGGCGTTTGCATTCCGCGAGAGCGTGCCGGGAGCGATCGAGTGGTTGTTCCGGAAGTAGGCACGGGGTTGGGCCATGCTTTTCCTCCCACCGGGACAAGCCCGGGGTGAAGGAGGAAGGCTGGGATTTGAGTGGAGGCGGGAAGGATGATGTCATAGGGTGCGGCGCTCTCGGGAGGAGGGCATGGATCGATGAAGCTGAAATTCTGCGGGGCGGCCGGGACGACGACGGGATCCCAGCATCTGCTGGAAGTGAACGGGCAGAAGATATTGCTGGATTGCGGGCTGTATCAGGGGCGGCGGCAGGATGAGTACGAGATCAACTGTGGATTCCCGCATTTTGACCCGGCGACGATCGACGTGGCAGTGCTGTCGCATGCGCACATCGACCACAGCGGCAATCTGCCGAACCTGTGCAGCAAGGGGTTTCGGGGGAACATCTACGCCACCTTCGCGACTCGGGACCTGTGCCAGATCATGTTGACGGATTGCGCCCGGATTCAGGCCGGGGACGTGAAGTGGCTGAACAAACGGCGCGAGCGGCGGGGGGAGCCTCCGGTGGCGCCGCTCTACACCGAACGGCAGGCGGATGAATGCCTGCGGCAGTTTGTGAACGCCGGTTACGAGCGGCCGTTGTTGATTGCGCCGGGGGTGATGTTGACCTTCCTTGACGCGGGGCACATTCTGGGGGCGGCGCAGGTGCAACTGGACATCGAGGATGGCGCGGACGGAACCGCGAAGCGCTTTTTGTTTTCGGGGGATGTCGGGCGGGGCAACAACGATTTGCTATGCGACCCGGTTGCGGCGGAGAAGGTCGATTATCTTCTGATGGAGAGCACGTACGGTGGTGTCGAGCACGTTCTGCCGGCGAAGGCGGACGACCGGATTGCGGTGATCGTGAACCGGGCCTTGGAGCGGGGCGGCAAGATCCTGATACCGGCGTTTGCGGTGGAGCGGACGCAGGCCTTGCTGTGGATTCTCCATCAGTTGTTCGAAGAGGGAAAGATCCCGGACGTGCCGGTGTTTGTGGACAGTCCGTTGGCGGTGAACGCGACGGAGATCTTCCGGTTGCACCCGGAATGCTTCAACAAGGAAGTGTATGAGTTTCTGTATGAGAAGCGCAATCCGTTCGGGTTCGAGGGGCTGACCCTGATCCGCTCGGTGACGAAGTCGAAGGAGCTGAACGAGTTTGACGGGCAGGCGATCATCATCTCGGCCTCGGGGATGTGTGAGGCGGGACGCATCCTGCATCACTTGCGGAACGGGATCGAGGATCCGCGCAACACGGTCCTGTTCGTCGGTTACTGCGCGGAGCAGACGCTGGGGTGGAAGATCCGGAACAAATGGGAGGTGGTGAAGATCTTTGGGGAAGAGTTCAAGCTGAAAGCGCACGTGGAGACGCTGGATTCCCTGTCGGGTCACGCCGACCACTCGGAATTGCTCGACTATTTCCGGGCGATGGGGGGCCGGAAGGAGCGGGTCTGGTTGGTGCACGGGGAAACCGGGCGGGCCAACGCCCTGCAACAGGCCTTGCGCGGGATCCACGAGGGGGACGTGACAGTCGGCGTGTTGGGGGAGGAGGCGGAGTTCTGAAGGCGGTGGCGACTTGCGATTGGGGTTGACGCCGGGGAGAGGCTGTCGGAACAAGAAGAGGAGTTGATGGGAGTCTTGGCGAGATGTTGGCCGGGAGGTCTTGCGGCGGGGTCGGGGCTGTTGCTGGCGATGTGTTATCCCCCGTTTGATATGTGGGGGCTGGTGTGGGTGGCTTTGGTTCCGCTTTTCGTGTCGTTGTGGGCTGGCGGGGGCGAGCGGAGGCGGGGGTGGTTCGGCTTCGGGACG
>CAYPUM010000499.1:0-3204 GCA_964413545.1 uncultured Roseibacillus sp.
CAGGCGGTACATATTCTGGAACAGGGCCGGGGAGCCGTCCTTGAAGCGGTGCGGCGACTTGGCGTGGTCGGTCCATGGCTCTCCACCGCGTTGATCGGGATTCCCTCGTCCTGGTCCAATAGGTTGGATTGGTTGAGGCGGGCCTGCGGGAGCGGGAGGACATCCAGCGGCTGCTGAAGGAGAGCGTGGAGAAGCGCGATCCAGATGGCTCGCATGTCGGGAACGCTGCCAGGAATTCACTTCTGACGGCCGGCCCATGGAGCAGCCGTCGGGCCGGACCGGACGGCGGGGCTTTGTTCAGTTACAGCGTAGCATTTTGGATTGCAGTGCAAGATTCTTCGGCACAAGGGTCTTTCGCGGTCGCTTCTGGGCTTCAGGTGAAATCGAATACACAACCACCGGGAAAAAGGAAACCCGCCCGGCCGGAGCCGGGGCGAGTTCCTTGGAGCCGACTCATTCGTGTGGGTCGTGGTGGGGGTGACGCTGGGCCACGTGACAAGCATGCCCCTCCCGGCTGGCCCGGAGGTCGGATTCCCAGCCGGGGCGGGTGCCGTGGAGGAGCCGGTGGATGACCGTGATGCTGTCCCGTCTCAGCACCTGCGGCCACTTTTTCGGACGTGGCATAACCAAGTACAATCTGTCAGGGATTTGTCAGGAAATAGCAAGGCCGCCTTGCGGCGGACTTTGTAACTGACTGATTGTAAGTCGAATATGATGGCGACCCGTACGGGATTGCCTGCGTCCGCTGCGCGGACTCCGGCCATACTCGAGTGGCTTCGCGGGTAATGACTCGCGAACTCGCGATGCTCGTCCGCGGCGTGTTCGAACCCGTGCAACTTGTTGTCAATCAGTCACTTATTGACTCGATCTGTCTCGGTTTGAGTAGCTTAGAAGAGCTCCATTTTTCGGCGACCGAGACAGGGCTGGACACGTTTAGACAAAATTTTGTCATGCATTGTCATGCAGGATGGGGCGGGGTTTTTGCCTCCTTCGTGACTGAGGAACGTGATGACGCGGGGAAGGGATCCCTCTTATTCCCCGACGGATTCCGCGACTTGGTCCACCAGTTCGGGAGAAACAAATAACCCTGCTTGAAGCATCTTCTCGAACACTGGCCGGCATGCGGGCACCCACCCACGGTTCTTTGCCAAGGCGACCAAGCTCAAGGTCCCTCGGAGGCGGATTCCGAACACTCCGCCACAACGGCGCGCTGCGGAGTCATCCAGGACAGCCTCATGGTCGGGATGCGCGATGGCCCAGGCGATCACGGCCGACTCACCAGAACCCAGGTCCCACGCGAGCACACTCTCATTGGGCGGAACATCCCGAATCCAATCGTCCCGGGCTGGATCATCCACGAATATCCTCGCGGGGTCATCGGGGCTTCCCGCTCGGATTTCGTCCGCCACCGCAGAGGGGATGATCACGGTGCCCAGTTGCTCCAGCCAAGTCAATTGTCCCGCCTTTCCCATCAGAATGAGCGGGGAGGCGTTGAAGACCCACTTGTCACTCACGAGAAAGCTCCTCTGCTAGTTCAGCGGGTGTGGCCTGTGCAGCCGAAACTTGGAAGCGTCCGGCCCCGAGCAGGAACTCTTCCCTCGATACTCCGGCCAGCGAGGCGGCCTTCGATTGCGAGATCATGCCTGCTTCGTACCACTTCAAGGCCGCGGCAAGACGCATTTCCCGGGCAAACTGCTCCGGGCTCAGCCGCAGTGCACTGAAGGCCGATTCCGGAAGCTCGATTTCGATTTGCATGGGGTCAATCTAGAGCATCACCGTGCGGGTGTCATCGCTTTTCTCCGTGGGATTTGAAGTGGCTCGAGAGGTGGGAAATGGTGCGAATAATGCGATCGAGAATCTCATCGAGATGAAGGGCAATGTCCTGTGCCAGGAATCGCAGGACGAAGAATCCCTTCTCCTGGAGTAGGGCGTCCTTGCGGCGGTCGCGCCGGTAGGCTTCGGGATCGGCGAGATGCTGGGGCCCGTCGAGTTCGAGGACGAGGTTCAGATCTTTGTCGAGGAAGTCGACTTCCATGCGACTGTAATCTCCGAAAGGGATCGGAAGGCGGGCATTGAGTTCGAATCGATCCTTTGTCTCCGGCAATCCCTCGAGCCTTCGGAACAAGAAGGCCTCCGAGGCGCTGCGGGCCCGGTCGACACCTGTCGCATCCGGGGCCGGTCGCTCTGTCGCATGCAGGAAGAGCTGGGCCAATGGGACATCGACTCCGTCACGGATGAGGCGCTGGACACTCGCAGTGTAATCTCGTTTCCACTCCGGATCGATGGGTAGTGGGACTTCGACAGGCCAACCCGGCAGAGCGCTGGCCGGCAGCAAGATGGTGTATCCAACAGCTTCGTATCCCTGGCATCGCCGGTCGAACATCCGCGAGAGCATCGGGACGTCGAGATCGGCGTAGTCGAAGACGCGGACTTCCTTCTTGTCGTGATGCAGGCGATGAAGACGCCCGACGTATTGGGCGATGGTGCCTCGCCACGAAACCGGGAGTGTGAGAAAGAGGGTATCGAGGCGGGCATCGTCGAAGCCCTCGCCGACAAAGCGGCCGGTGGCGATCACTACCCGTGACTCGTTGTCCGGCACTTCCTTGAGTTGGTTCAGGGCTTCGCTAAGGGCCTTGCGGCCCATGCCTCCGCGCAGGGTGATGAGTCGATCGACTTTGGGGCCAAGAAGTTCGCCAAGGTCTTTCAAGTGCTGGGTGCGTTCCGTGAGAACGAGCGGAAATCGTCCGTCCGAGACAGCCGCGAGCACGTCTGCGCAGATGAGCTTGTTGCGTCTCTCGCTGGAGATGAGTTCCTCGTAGAGCCGCTGGAACTCGAGCCGTTGATCGGAATCGGCTGAGGCCGCGGACCGGAATCCGGTGGGGCGCACGATCACATGATGACTGAAGGGACGCGTGGTCGCCTGCTGTTTTGCATCCACGCGATGCCGGACCGGTCCGCACTGCATGAAGATGATGGGGTGGTGTCCATCCTTCCGGGTGACGGTGGCCGACAACCCAAGGACGAACTTTGCCTTTGCCCGCCGGGCGGCCAGTTCGAAACTGTGAGCCGAGAGATGGTGGCATTCATCGACAATGAGGTGGCTGCCCTGGCGGTGATCGGAGCCCTCCTGGCCGATCCCCGCCGGCTGGGCCCCCGGCCGCCGCAATCCCAACCCCGCCCCGCCAAACCCGATCGTGAAAAGGA
>CAYPUM010000500.1:0-3200 GCA_964413545.1 uncultured Roseibacillus sp.
TGCCAACTGTGCGCGCCGCACATGGAGAAGGCCGGCGGCGGGGCCATCCTGAACATCTCGTCGATGGCCGCCGAGAACAAGAACCGCAACATGGCCTCCTACGGGTCGTCGAAGGCCGCCGAAAGCCACCTGACCCGCAACATCGCCTTCGACCTCGGCCCGCGCGGAATCCGCGTCAACGCCATCGCCCCGGGCGCGACCCGCACCGCCGCCCTGGCCTCCGTCCTGACGCCCGAGATCGAGGCCAAGATGCTCGAGCACACCCCGATCAAGCGTCTGGGCGAACCCGACGACATGGCCTACGCCGCGCTGTTCCTCTGCTCGCCGGCCGCCTCGTGGGTCAGCGGGCAGATCCTCACCGTCAGCGGCGGCGGATTGCAGGAACTCGACTGATCTCCAAACCGACAACGAAACAACAACCAACACCACCAATCATGAGCAACTTCGACCCCTTCGCGGACTTCCGCATGGACAATCACGTGGCGATCGTCACCGGCGGCGCCCAGAACATCGGCGAGGCCATCGCCCGCACCTTCTCCGGGGCCGGCGCCAGGGTGATGATCGCCGATCTCAACGGCGACAAGGCCGAGGCCACCGCCAAACAGATCGAAGCCGACACCGGCAATCCGGTCCTCGGCACCGCCTGCAACGTCACCGTGCAGAAGGACATCGACGACTGCGTCGCCAAGACGGTGGATGCCTTCGGCGGCATCACGACGCTGGTCAACAACGTCGGCTGGGGCCGCGCCTACGAGGACCCACTGGCCGTTCCGGCGGAGGAAATGGTCGAAAGCTTCAAGCTCAACACGCTTTCGGGCATGGCGATGACCGCCGCCTGCCGGCCCCACCTGCTGAAAGCCGAGAACGCGACCGTGACCAATTCCGGCTCGCTGGTCGGCACCCTGCCGGCCTTCGACTTCATCGCCTACTCGGCGGCCAAGGCGGCCCTCAACCACCTGATGCTCGGGCTCGCGCACTACTTCGCCCGCAAGGTTCGCATCAACACCGTGCTGATCGGCACGGTGATCACACCCGGCTACGCCGATGCCGGCCTGGACGAGAAGGCCGTGGAGGCGCTTTCCCATCCCGACAACCTGACCGGCCGCGCCGGCACGCCGCAGGACATCGCCAACACGTTCCTGTGGCTGGCCTCGAATGCCGGCTCGTGGATGAGCGGCCAGACGCTGCAGGTTTCCGGCGGCGGCAAGCGCGTCCGCCTGAAGCCGGAGTAGACACCCCCGGCGCCACCGAGCCGAAAGCCTTTCACGATGGCTCCGAGACGCCATGCACCCTGCGGGTTGATGCTGGTCGAATGCCTGCTTGGGGTGGGTCTGGGGGTGGCCGATGAACCGCCACGTTCACTGGCCTCCGACCAGCCCGCCCCCGGGGTGATCCGCGCCCCGCTCCCGGCCGATGAGATCAAGGGTCTGCCGCTCGCCACCGTCTTCTACGACCTCCGCGGCAGCGCCGGGATCACCGGCGGCGACGAGCGGGCGCGGCTCGAAATCGAGCAGGCCTTCGGCATCCGCGCCGGCGCGTCATACGACCCCCAGGTGACGGCGGTCGGCCTGATGAGGGTGAGGAAACTCGGCTTCGTCCGGGAGGCGGATTTCACCATCTATGAATCGAGCCGGCCGGGCCACCTTGCGATGGCGCTCTCGGTCACGCTTGGTCCCCGCGACGAGCAGGCGGGGCCGCGCGGGGTCCTCTCCGGGAGGTCGGGAGACTTTCCCCTGCTCTACCAGGACGAACGGAGCATGGTCCGGCTTCTGCTCAACGGCGGGTTCGGGTTCTTCAGCGACGGCGATCCGTGGTTCGGCAACGCCGGCGCCTTCACCGGCCGCAGCCCGATTGCTCTCGACCCGGCCAACGGCGATTCCGCGACTTGGTTCGAAACAAGCATCGAGTACGGGCTCGGTGGCGTGATGCAACTCGGCGGAGGCGACCTGTGGGCATACGGCGCGGCCTCCTTCCTCAGTTCTTTCTCGACGGGCCAGGACCTGTTCCGCTCCGACACCCGCAGCCGGACCGAAATCGAAGACGCCTATCTCGGCTTCGTCTGGCGACCGTCCGCGTCGCCCTGGGTGGTGAATGCTTCGGTCGGACGCCAGAACTGGCAGCTCAACGACGGCTTCCTGTTCTCCCGATTCGCGGCCGCGGCCAACGCCGGGCCCATGCCGGGGCTCTATCTCAATCCGCGCACGGCCTACGACATGACCGCGTTGCTCAAGATCCACCGCGACAACTTCCGCCTCGAGGCCTTTTATCTCGATCCAAACGAAATCGACTTTCTCGAAAGCGACACCACCTACGCCGGGCTGAACGCGGCCTACACCTCGCCGCAGGGTTGGGAAGCCTCCCTCGCCTACTACGAAGTCCCGGAATCCAAGACCACCTTCGCCGCGGGCGCGGCTGGCACGGTGCCGCGCGAGGGTCTGCAGACCGCCAACCTCCGACTCGCCACCACCCGGTTGTTTGGAATCGACAACCTCGAGGCGACCGGCGAGCTGGCACACCAGACCCACCGCGACGTCGATTGGGATGCCTGGGCCTATTACGGCCGGATCGGCTACACCTTCCGCGACCTGCCGTGGACGCCCAACCTCAGCTACCGCTACGCCAGCTTCAGCGGCGACGACCCGACGACGCGAACTTATGAGCGCTTCGATGCGCCTCTCTCCAGCGGACTCGACACCTGGGTCCAGGGGGTTACTGTTAGAAAAGTCGCTGCCAACTTTAACCTCGACACCCACCGCATCCGCCTGAACCTCGCGCCGACGCCGAAGTTGTCCCTTACCTTCGACTACTTCTGGCTGATGGCCAACGAGCCGGCCGGCGCCCCGCGGCGGATCGCCCAGGAGATCGACCTCGGCGTCCGCTGGTCGATCCGCCCCAACCTTTTTCTCCTCGGCGTCGCCGGCATCGCCTTTCCCGACGACAACCTGCGGCGGCGGGCCGGCACCGACCTCGACTCGTGGACCACTGTGCAAGCCTCTCTTTTCTGGAACTTCTGAGAAGATAGCGGATCCATGATCTCCAAGAATTCTCTCAGCCTGACACCACCACGCATCAGCCACCCGCACCATGTCCTCCCGCTTCATCATCCTCGTTCTGTTCCTGTCCTTTCTCTGCCTCGATGCTCGCGCCCGGCAAGTCGACTTTTCGGGGGATTGGCAAACCTTCTGGCGCACCGGCAGCGC
>CAYPUM010000501.1:0-3195 GCA_964413545.1 uncultured Roseibacillus sp.
GACGTAGAGGGTGGCGGCGGACAGGCCGGTCGGCATGGTGTAGCTGCCGCCGATCCGTACCCAGTTCTCCGCGGTGGTGGGGACGTTGTCGCCGATCCAGGTGTAGGTGTTGTCACCGCCGCCGGCCGGGGTCGCCAAACACCACCTCCCGCAGCTTTCGGCGCGAAAGCCGCCCATCCTCCGCCACCCCCGGCCCAAGGCGGTCGATTATTTCCCGCCCAACCCGTTCCTCCGCGAGATGACGATGCACCGCGGCATCACAATCAAAAACCACCGCCCGCGGATACAACCCCTCCAACAGACGGCAGAATGTCGATTTGCCCGTCGCCGCACCACCGGTCAGCGCAAACACCCTCATGCCCGCAAATCACGGCGCGGCGCCCGCCGCGGACGGCGCGGGGGACCGCGCCGTCCACATCGAAATGGCGGCGCCCTTAATCGGTCCTGCGCGGCAACACACCAGCTCCGGCAGGCAGTTCCGGGGTCGGGATGGCCTCCGGCTGCGTGAAATCCGCCGGGGCGCCCGGCGGCCGCAACGGCCGGCCGGTGGCGTCGATGATCTGAGCCGTCACGAAGATCATCAGATTCGACTTGATGTGGTTCGTGGCGCTGCTCTGAAAAAGACGCCCGATCAGCGGGATGTCCCCGAGAAGAGGCACCTTGTCTTCCACGTCCTGCACGTCCTCCCGAATCAGGCCCCCGACCGCCACGGTGTGGCCGTCGTAAATCGTGACCGCAGTGTTCACGCGGCGGCTCGAAAACACGGGCATCTCAATCCGGTTCTCCGTCACGGTGACGTTCACCGGGTTGCCAAAGGCGTCCGTCGCCGGAGTCGTGATCGGACTCCCGAAGTTGATGAATCCCTCGAACTCCACGATCTCCGGCGCAAATCGCACGTCGATCACGTACTCGTTGGCTCCCACGTTGGGCTCAATCTCGAGCGTCACCCCGGTATTGCGCGTCTCAAACGCCGTCGGCGTGGCCGGCGTCACCGGAAACGATCCGCCCCCGCCGCCAAAACCGCCGTCGCCGCCCTGGTTGAACCCGACACCCACCGAGTTCGGCAATTCCGGCGGTTCGTATTCGGTCGGGTAGATGAACTCCCGGATGATCTCGATCGTGGCCCGCTGGCCCGGCCGCGTCACCACGCTCGGCGCGGTCATCAGGTCGGCCCCCTTCTTCTGGGCCAGCCCTCGCATGATCATCTGAAACTGCCCCTCGGAAAACAAACCGGTGAGGTGCAGGATCCCCGGCGCCACCGCCTGGTTCTGGGCGCTGCGGTCCGGATTGTTGAGAATGGCGTCAATGTTGTTGCGGGTGACGGCCGCGTCGCCCGAACGCAAGCCCGCCGTCGCGATGTTCGAAACCTGCTCGTTGGGGCCCGCCGGTATGCCCGGGATATCCACGAACCCCACCGGGCTCACGAAGTCGGACGCCGTCCGGCTCGTCCCGCTGCCAATCGTCCCACCCCCGAGAAAAAGATCATCCGAAATACTCCCGAGCCCGAACGGCGTCACGATCCAGTCGAAGCTCAACTCGTCCGTGTTCTCCTGCTGCACCTCGACATACTTGGTCGTGATCTTGATCATCTTCGGACCCCCGATGATCGACTCCTCCACCAACTGGTCCACAAGGTCGAGGTTCGTCGGGGTGTTCGTCACGATGAGAGTGCTCGATCCCGGAAGAAATTTGGCCGACGCCCCCGGCGGAAATCCGATCCCCACGTCCTTCAGGATCTCGGTCAACGGCCGCCGCGGCTCGAGAAGTCCACCGCCGGGTTCCTCGGTCGCAAACGGATCCGTCACTTCAGCCCCCCCGGGCGTTCCGGACTCAAGGTCGGACAGGAACGTCGGAGGAACTTTCCATGTCCGGGTCATGATGTCCTCGCCCTCCGCAGCCCCCAGAGGCAGCAGCGTCACCGCATGCTCATCCACCTTGTAGCGCAGCTTGGCGTTGTCGCAGATATACTGGAGCGCGACCCGTAGCGGGACGTTGCGCAGCTTGAGATTCTCGACCGGCCGCTCCCCCGGGCCCCCGGCCAGCCCGCCTTCCACCTCGAGCTCCTCGTCGAGGGTTTCCGTCGCGCCCTCGATCCGCGGCGACCGAACCACGAAGTTGATTCCTTTCTTCTCCGGATCGAGTTCGAACGTGTCGAACTCGCGCGCCCGCATGCGCAGGAAGCTGATCGCGTCCTCAACCGTGGTCCGCTCGAAATCGACCACCGGCAGAATAATGTTGTCGAGCTTGAAGTTGATGCTCTCGATCCCGCCGCCGCCGCGCCCGAAATCCCCGTAAACATCCGGCCCGCGCACGTCCTCCGCAGGCGGAACCGCCATCTCCCACGCCGCATCAACCTGCGTCAGCAACTCCGCCCGCGTCTCGTCATACGCCGACCGGTAATAGTCCGCCCGCTTGTTGTGCACCTTCTCCCGGCCCCGGCGCGCCGCCCGGTTGTAGGGGTCGATCCGCAGGACCTTGTGGTATTCCGCAAGCGCCTCGTCAAAAAGCCCGAGGTTCATGTATCCCTCCGCCGTGTAAAGCAGCCGGCGCACCTCGTCCACATCCTGCGTGTGCTCGTAGGTGAGACCGGGATTGGTCCGGATCGGGTCGTCAAGATACGACAGTTCCTGCCGCGCGCTCTGGTTGGTCGGGTCAACCGTCAGCACGCTTTCAAGGCGGTCCCGGGCTTCCGCGTAGCGGCCGGTGCGCCGATACTTCTGGGCCAGCGCCACCGTGCCGTCCGCAAGGTGGCTCTGGATCACGCGCCGCCGGTCCTGCGTCGCAAAACCGCCCGGCAGGGTGTTCAACGCTTCGGTGTAATCCTGGACAGCCTCCTCATACTCGCCTTTGGCGTAGGAGGTGCGGCCTTCCTGGAGAAGACGTTCAGCCTCGCGGATGGCCGCCGCCCGTCGCGCCGCCTCGCGCGCCACGATTCCGTTCTCCGCAAAGACGGAACTGACAGGTGCAAGCGCGACAAGACCGAGCGTGAGACCAATGGCGAGGATCTTGCGATTGGTGGGATACGCTTTTTGCATGGTGTGTTTGGGGAGACTCCGGTGTTTGATGCGGGTTGTGAAGCTTTTTTTCCAGCCGATAGTCCAGCCGGGCGAAATATTATTCCTCCTTCTCCGGAACCGGCAACAGGCGCCGCTTCGTCTCGTTCTCCTCCTCCCATTCCACGACCGCCTGCTCGCG
>CAYPUM010000502.1:0-3190 GCA_964413545.1 uncultured Roseibacillus sp.
CGCGGTTGCGACTGACGCCGCCAGAGAGGGTGACGAGGCGGGCCCCGGTGTGTTGGGCGGCGCGGAGGGTCTTGGCGATGAGGACATCAATGACGGCCTGCTGGAAGGAGGCGCAGAGGCTGGGGGTTTCGGCCGCGAGGTCCGGGAGGCCGGGGAGGGTGTAACGGACGGCGGTCTTGAGTCCGGAGAACGAGAAGTCGAGGGTTCCCGGCATGGAGCGGGGAAAGGGATAGGCGGATGGGTCGCCGTCGCGGGCGAGCCGTTCGATTTCGGGACCGCCGGGGTAGGGCAGGCCGAGGAGACGCGCCACCTTGTCGAAAGCCTCACCGGCGGCATCGTCGATGGTCCGCCCGATGACTTCGTAATCGCGCACCGCCGTGACGCGGACCAAGAGGGTGTGGCCGCCGGAGACGATCAGGGCGAGGTGGGGCGGAATGGGGTGTTCGGGGGCCGGGGTTCCGGCGGGGGGATGGCCGAGAAACGGCGAGAGGAGATGGCCTTCCATGTGGTTGACGGAGAGGAAGGGCTTGCGGGCGGCGACCGCCAGCGCCTTGGCCATGCTGTGACCCACGAGGAGCGAGCTGGCGAGGCCCGGCCCGCGGGTGGCGGCGAAAGCGCTGAGGCCGGCCATGGGGACGCCGGCCTCGTGGAGGGCGCGCCGGACCAGCGGCGGCAGGCGCTGGACGTGGTTTCGGGAGGCGATCTCCGGAACGACGCCGCCGTGGGGGCGATGGAGGTCCGCCTGGGAGGCCACGAGGGAGGCCAGAAGGACGGGCGAAGGGGCGTCGCCCCGCAGGACGGCCACCGCCGAATCGTCACAGGAGGTCTCGAGGGCCAGGATTGTTGTGGGAGAGCGGGCCAAATTCGGGAGGCGGCTTCAGTTGGATGGGTGGGTGGACCGGAGGGTTTTGAGGGCGGCGGCGAGGACGGGGTCGGTCCATGCGTCGAGTTCCTTGCGCTGATCGGGGGTGGCGGATTGGCGGCACCGCCAGAGGTCGAGGAGGCGGCGGTCGTCGTCGTTGGTGTCGACCATCACGTCGGGAGTGATGCCGGACCGGTGCGGGGTGCGGCCGGAGGGGGTGTGGTATGTGGCGACGGTGAGGCGGAGGGCGGTTCCGGCGCCGGTGGGCACGATGTTCTGGACGGATCCCTTGCCGTAGCTGGTCTGGCCGACGATGACGGCGCGGTCGAGGTCCTTGAGGGCGCCGGAGACCAGTTCGGAGGCGCTGGCGGAGGCGCGATCGATGAGGACGGCGAGCGGGTAGTCGCGGACGCGGCGCTTGCGTTCGGGGGTTTTCATCGGCGGGGCGGGTTCTTCGGGTTGGCGGCCGCGGGTGAAGACGACGTTGGTCGAGGGAGGGAGGAACTCGCCGAGGATGGCGACGGCGGCCTTGAGGGTTCCGCCCGGATTGCCTCGGAGATCGAGGACGAGGGCCTGCATGCCCCGGTCTTCAAGATCGTCGAGGGCGGTTTCGAGTTCGTGGGGCGCCGGGGGTGAGAATTCGGTGAGGCGGACGTAACCGATCTTGGGTGATGGGGGATGGGGGAGGAGGAAGGCGTCGGGGACGGCGGGCTGCCTGACGACGCTGCGCAGGAGAGCGGCGTCGTATTCTTCGCGGTCGAAGCGGCGGCGCAGGCGGAGGCGGACCTCCTCGCCCGGCGGGCCGGAGAGCATGGCGAGAGCTTCCTTGAGGGTGAGCGGGGCAGCCTCCTCGTTGTTGATGCGGAGGATGCGGTCACCGGCGGCGATGCCGGCGCGTGCGGCGGCGGAGTTGACGTGGACGGCCGTGACACCGAGGGCGTCAGGACTCTTGGCGAGGGTCAGTCCGAGCCCGGGGAGTTCGGGTTCGCGTTCGTGTTCGCGGAGGTAGGCGTAGGTTTCGGGGTGATAGAACGCGGAGAACTTGTCGAGGGAGGCGAGCATTCCCTCGAGGGCATGGTTGACGAGGCGCTCGTATGTGACGCGGCCGGCATCGGGGTATTTCTGGCGCACCATTTCGAGGACGCGGATGAAGCGTTCGACGTGCTCGTAGCCTTCGCCATCGTCTGGGAGAGGGGGGGCGGGGTCCGCGGCCGCGGGGGCCAACGAGGCGGTGAGGGCGGTGAGGATCGTGGCGGTGCGCATGCCCCGGAGAGAACCATGGGCGGCGGCGGTTTGCGAGGCGCGTTTTCTGGCGGGGCAAGCCTCGGACGGGTTGACGAGAGCGGACGACGATCGAGCGAAGCGCCCCTCGAGATCCGCTCTCGTTGCCCGCCATCGTTCCCCGAAATGGCGGCCCGAAAACCTGGCTCACCTGTGACGACTTCCGGTTTTCAGGGACGGCGGCGGGGGAGAGGCCGGGGGATCACGCGGCGTCGGCGCGCTTCTTGCGGATGATGGGGGGGCGGCTGCCGTCGACGACGCCGCGGTTGATGGTCACGGACTCGACGTCGCTGCGGGACGGGATGTCGTACATGATGTCGAGCATGATGGACTCGAAGATGGAGCGGAGGGCGCGGGCGCCGGTGCCGCGGCGGACGGCTTCGGCCGCGAGGCTGCGGAGGGCCTCGCGGGAGATCTTGAGCCTGACATCGTTGAGGGCGAGCTGTTTCCGGTATTGCTTGACGAGGGCGTTTTTCGGTTCGGTGAGGATGCGGACCAGTTCGTCCTCGTTGAGGCGCCGGAGGGACGAGTGCACCGGGAGGCGGCCGATGAACTCGGGGATGAGGCCGAAGTGGAGGAGGTCTTCGGGTTGGACCTTTTCGAGGAGGTTTTCGGAAGAAGGGTCTTCGCGGGCCGTCTCCTCGGCGGCGCGGAAGCCGAGGGCATTGCGGCCGAGGCGGCGGCGGACGATGTCCTCCATCCCCACGAAGGCGCCGCCGCAGACAAAGAGGATGCGATCGGTGTTGACTTGGATGTACTCCTGCTGGGGGTGCTTCCGGCCTCCCTGCGGGGGGACGTTGCAGACCGTGCCTTCGAGGATCTTGAGGAGGGCTTGCTGGACGCCCTCGCCGGAGACGTCGCGGGTGATGGATACGTTTTCGGTCTTGCGGCCGATCTTGTCGATCTCGTCGACGTAGATGATGCCGCGCTCGGCGCGTTCGACATCGAAGTCGGCGGCCTGGAGGAGGCGGAGGATGATGTTCTCGACGTCTTCGCCGACGTAGCCGGCCTCGGTGAGGGTGGTGGCGTCGACGACGCAGAAGGGCA
>CAYPUM010000503.1:0-3183 GCA_964413545.1 uncultured Roseibacillus sp.
CGACAAGGCCGCCCAACTCCTGAACCGGGCCCGGCGCCCCGTCATCCTCGCCGGCCAGGGCTGCATGATCGCCCGCGCCGCGGACGACCTCCTCCAGCTCTCGGAAACCCTCCGTTGCCCGGTCACCACCACCCTGCTCGGCAAGGGAGTCTTCCCCGAAACCCATGACCACGCCCTCGGAATGCTCGGCATGCATGGCACCGCCTACGCCAACAAGGCCATCGTCGAGGCCGACCTCATCCTCAACATCGGCTCCCGCTTCGACGACCGCATCATCGGCCAGGCCAACCGCTTCGGCGCCAACGCCTCCATCATCCACATCGACATCGACCCCGCCGAAATGAACAAGATGATCGTCCCCGATCTCCAGATCATCGGAGACGCCCGGGCCGCCCTCTCGGAACTCAATAAACGCGTCGCCCGCCTCGAAACCGACGCGTGGATGGAGCGTCTCGCCGGCTACAAGAAAAAATTCCCTCTCACCTACCGCAAACAGGGCGGCCTCCGCATGCAGCAGGTGATCGATGAACTCTACAAGCTCACCAAGGGCGAAGCCATCGTCGCAACCGACGTCGGTCAGCACCAGATGTGGTCCGCCCAGTTCTACAGAAACAACGCCCCATACAAGTGGATCTCGTCCGGTGGGGCGGGCACCATGGGCTTCGGCTTCCCGGCCGCCCTCGGCGCCCAGTTCGCCTGCCCCGACGCCCTCGTGATCGCGTTCTGCGGCGACGGCGGCTTCCAGATGACCCTCTACGAACTCGCCACCGCCGCCCTGCACAAGCTGCCCGTGAAAATCATCGTCCTCAACAACCACTACCTCGGAATGGTCCGCCAATGGCAGGAACTCTTCTTCGACGACCGCAAAAGCGGAGTTGACCTCGAAGGCAATCCCGACTTCGTGAAACTCGCCGCCGCATACGGAATCCAGGGCTTCAATGTCAAACGCCCCGCCGACGTCTCGCGCGTCCTCCAGAAAGCCCTCGACTATAACGACGGCCCCTGTCTCGTCCACGCCGAGTGCGTCAAAACCGACAACGTCTTCCCCATGATCCCGGCCGGCGCCCCCCTCGAAGACATGCTCGTCGAACCCCCAAAACGGAGAATGGCCAAGCCCGTCGGCTCAACCTGACCCCCGCCGCCGCAAATCCCAATCTCCAAACTCCGGTCTGCAGGTCGTCTTCAACTCCCAGGCAACACACCACCCGCCCCCGGGCAGCCAATGAGGTGATCGCCCAATCAGCCGCCCCCCACTCCGAAAACCGAAAACCAACCCCCGCCCCCCCCTTCCCGTCATGTCCAACGAACCCGTCGCCACCACCACCGAAAAGCCGAAAACCACTCCCCGGGAATCCCTCCACACCCTCTCGGTTTACGTCAACAACCAGCCGGGCGTCCTGATGCGCATCGCGCAGGTCTTCGCCCGCCGCGGGTACAACATCGATTCCCTCGTCGTCTCCCAAGGACGCGACCCCCGCTTCTCACGCATGACCATCGGCTTGACCGGCGCCCGCTCCGGCCTCGAGCAAATCATCAAACAGGTCTCCAAGCTCATCGACGTCCTCCACTGCTACGAACACCGCGCCGCCGACGCCGTCGTCAAGGAAATGCTCCTCGTCAAGTTCCTCGCCGAAGACGGCCAGAGCCGCACCGACGCCCTCCAGATCATCGAGCACTTCAACGGAAAAACCGTCGATCTCACCCCCGCCTCCATGATCGCCATGATCACCGGAGACTCCCCGAAAATCGACGCCGCCGTCGGCATGCTCAGCCAGTTCGATATCATCGAAACCGTCCGCACCGGCAAGGTCGTCATGGCCCGCGGCGAACAACCCACTTGATGCCTCCCGCCTCGCAGGAACGCCTCCGCCGGCCACCATGGTGTTGCCTCCCGGGGCGACCGGCCCGCGCTCAATCCGGGTTCCCAAGACCAACGTGCTTCCGGAGCCTGCGAAGCAGGTGGCAGCGTGCCTCCCATGCCCTCGGGCCCTCGTATCCCTCGGGGTGCAACGACTCCGGAAGAAGCGGATCACGCCGCACCGCCGCCCACCAGCGCCTCCGGTCCTCCCGAAGCAATTCCCTCAGCCGCGGGGCCGTCGGCGGCTTCCGGTCATGCTGCCGAGCCGCCCCGTCCGCAAATCCCGCATACTCGATGTAGCCGGAATTGATCGCGTCGAAGTCCCACCCCCCGGCCGCAATCCCGCCCGCCTCACATCCCCCCGCAACCTCCCCCGAGAACAAAACCACCTTCGAGGTCTCAAGATCAGCCGCCGCCATCGCTTCATCCAGCCCCGACGGCGGATCCGGTGAAACCCACACGCTCCCCTGAAGCCTCCCAAAATAGTTCGCCCGCAACCACCTCCAAAAACGAACCCGCGATTGCGTCGCGTGACGCGGAAGGTCGAATGCCAACAACCGCCATCGGCCGTCCCACCCGCGACCCCACGCCTCTTCCACCGCCCGCCCGCCATCAAACGCCGCCTTCCCAAGCGCCGTCACCCGCAATACCCCCCCCAACCCCGCCTCCGGCCCCTCCACAAGGCCCCGCTTCCGAATCCGCTCCAGTTTCTCCCGCTCAAATCTCGCCCCCACCCCAGCCAACAACGCCTCCCCCATCTCCCTCAGCGTCAGACCGTTCCCGCCCGCCCCAACCCCTCCCAGAAAAAACAAAAGCTCATACCCCGCATCCCGCACCTGATCCCGAACTTCCAATTTCACAAGAAGCTTCGTATACGTATACGGATCTGCCCGCAAGGCCAAAATCCCATCCGTGCGGATCGCCTTTCCCCGCCGCGATATCCGCCCTTGCACGTCCCTGAGGTCTCCTCTCTAATCCGCCGCGCACAATGACTGCCCTTTTGGCTCTGGAAGACGGACGCGTGTTTCGCGGCAATGCCTTCGGCCACACCGGCACGAGGACCGGCGAGGTGTGTTTCAATACCTCCATGACGGGGTATCAGGAGGTCCTCACCGATCCCAGCTACCGGGGGCAGATCGTGGCGATGACTTACCCGCTCATTGGCAACTACGGCATCAATCCGGAGGACTCCGAGTCCCGCGGTCCGCACGTCCGGGGATTCGTCGTCCGCGAACTCTGCGCCGAGCCGTCGAACTGGCGGTCCCGCCAGTCGCTCCCCGACTACCTGCGCGCGCATGAGATCATCGGAATCGAGGGGGTGGACA
>CAYPUM010000504.1:0-3166 GCA_964413545.1 uncultured Roseibacillus sp.
CCCTCGTCGCGCCTTGAACTTGGAAAAAACTCCGCATCTCATAATACACATTCTGTTTGGCGGCCTACACTAGGCGCAATCGGGGCAGAATAAAGGGGATAATTTCAGGAACCGTGACTTTCGGCAGAAAAGCGCTTTCGACCGCGGGGTTTGTCTGAAACAGGGTGTCCGGAGGAGAACCTTGCGGAAACGCGTCGCGGCCTGCTGGCCGGCGACGTGCCGGTGGGCGGCTATCTGCGGTCCTGCCCATCCTGCCATGCGTGGGATGGCAGGATGGGCAGGACCGCCCGGGGCCGGCAGGTGCGGTGGATGCCGCGCCGGACGCTCCGGGCGGGCCGTCGCGGATCATCCGAAGCGATGAAGATCACGGCGCTGCTGCACGATTGCTCGTTGGACGGTGAGAGCGGGCACGCCGCGACCTGCGTCGAGTTTCCGGAGGCCAACGGCCAGGGGGAGACGGTGGACGAATGCCTGGAAGACTTGCGGGCGGCGGTGCAGGCGGTGCTGGAGTATCGGCGCGAGACGGCGGCGGAGTCGTTGCCTTCATCAATCTTTCCGGCTTCGGGCGCTCCGGCTACGGAAGCGACGGAGTTTGTGATTCAGGCCATGGATTCGGCGGTGCTGCGCGACGCCCAGGCGGCGAGGATCCTTGCGGTGAACTCGGAAGTGCCTTGTTTTGTCAGGAGGTGGTCGGCGTCGGCGAGGGAGACGAAGCTCTTGGGGTGGCGGGCGGCGCGATAGATTTCGGCGGCGTTGTTGATGCCGACGATTTCGTCGCCGGGGGCGTGCATGATGAGGAGATCGCGGTCGAGGCGGGCGATCTCGCAGGGCTGGCAATGGTCTCGCAGGTCGTCGAGGAAGCGTTTGCCGAGGCGGAACGACCGGCCGGCGAGAGTGACGTTGGCGACGCCCTCGGTCTCGATGCGATTCACGTCGTCGCCGAACAGGCGGGTGACATGTTCGGGATCGGCGGGGGCGCCGATGGTGGCGACGGCCCGGCATTCGGGGAGGCGTCCGGCGGCGGCGAGGACGGCGGCGCCGCCGAGGCTGTGACCGACGAGGAGGGCCGGGGCGCGGTAGTGGCGGCGGAGGTGGCTGGCGGCGGCGAGGAGGTCGTCGACGTTTGTGATGAAGGAGGTGTTGGCGAAGTCGCCCTCGCTGGATCCGAGGCCGGTGAAGTCGAAGCGGAGGGTGGCGAAGCCGTCGGCGGCGAGGGCGCGCGAGATCCGGACCGCGGCCCGGCTGTCCTTGCCGCAGGTGAAACAGTGGGCGAAGAGGGCGACGGCGCGGACCGGACCAGCGGGGAGTTCGAGCCGCGCGTCGAGGTTCTGGCCGGAGGCCGAGGGAAAGCTCACCTTTTGCGAGCCGGGCTCGCCCGGGAGGTCGAGCAAGGTGAGGAGGGCCTCGATTTCGCGCCGGGCTGCAAGGTCCTCGATCCAGTGGTAGGGGATCGCCTCGAAGCCGTGTGCGGCGCCGAGGAGGAGCCCGAGGAGCATTCCGCGCGCCGCGGAGTCGCCCCCGGCCATGGAATTGGCGGCGAGGGCGCCGGGGAGATCGGCCGCGAACTGCAGGGCCATGAAGAGGGTGGCGGGAAAGGCCTCGGGGGTGTGGCAGGTGAGGCCGAACTCGGAGGCGGCGGCCATGGGATCACCGCCCACCGCGGCACGGGCCCGATCGAGCGCATCCGCGGCGGCAAGGTCCGGGTAGCGGCCCTCGCGGGCCGCTTCCGAGAGAGCGTCCGGAATGGAGCGGCCGGCGAGGGCATGTTCGGAGGCGCGCATGAAGAACTCCGCTGCGTCGGCGACGGACGGATCGCCATGGGTGAGGGTGGTCTGGGCGCGGGCGGCTTCGATTTTCTTTTCGAGGGGGGCATTGCGGAGGGCCACGACGAGGGGACCGAGGCGGGCGGCGCCGGCGAGGTCGTTCGAGTCCGAGGGGCCCGGAGCGCCCCGGGCGGCATTTTCGAGCGTCTGGGTGGTGGCCTTGTCAACGAAGCCGTCGTAGTCCGTCCACAGGGCGTGCCAGTCGTTGCGGAACCCGTCGGGGTTCCAGCCCTTGCGGAAGGCGACGGAGCGCAGCAGGGCGAGGGTCTGGTCGCCATAGTGGGTGAACTGTCCGGCGCGACGGTTGCGATGGTAGTCGGCACGGGGATCGTCGTAGCCCGTGATGCCGTCGGGATAGAGGCGGGCGATTTTGGATTGGTTGTAGATCCAATGCGGACCGAGTGCGAGGGCGTCTCCGATGAAGGAAGCGGTGAGGGCGGCAAGGCGGCGGCTCATCGGCGGGAAGAGAGCGCAGGGAGGGCGCCTGCGCAACGGGGAAGGGGGGGCCTGGAGCTTCAGGAGACGTTGAAGCGGAACTCGATGACGTCGCCGTCCTCGACGACGTAGTCCTTGCCTTCGACGCGCAGCTTTCCGTGTTCGCGGGCGGCGGCCTTGGAACCGAGGGCGGCGAGTTCGTCGAAGGCGATGACTTCCGCGGCGATGAAGCCGCGCTGGAAATCGGTGTGGATGGCGCCGGCCGCCTCGGGGGCGCGGGCGCCGGCGGGGATGGTCCATGCATGGGCTTCCTTTTCGTTGGCGGTGAGGAAGGTCCGGAGGCCGAGGAGGTGATAGACGGCCTTGATGAGGGCGGAGACGCCCGAGTCGTGGACGCCCATGCCGGCAAGGAATTCGGCTGCTTCAGAGGGATCGAGATCGACGAGTTCCTCTTCGAGGCGGGCCGAGACGACGACCGCCTCCGCGCCGAGGTGTTCGGCGGCGTAAGCGCGCACCTTGGAAACCGGCGGATGGCGGCCGGGGTGATCGAGGGCCGCGGCGAGTTCGTTCTCGTCGACGTTGCAGGCGAAGATGGTCGGCTTCGCGGTGAGGAGGAAGAACTCGCGCAGAATGCTCCGTTGATCCGGTTCGAGTTCGAGGGTGAGGGCGGGATTTCCGGCATCGAGGTGTGGCTGGAGCTTCTCGATCAGTTGCAATTCGCGTGCGGCGTCCTTGTCGCCGCCCTTGATCTTTTTTTCACGGGAGGCGCGGCGGTTCTCGAGGGTGGCGAGGTCCGCGAGGAGGAGTTCGGAGTTGACGATTCCGATGTCGCGGAGGGGATCGACGGAACCGAGTTCATGGACGACGTCGTCGTTGTCGAAGCATCGCACCACTTGCACGATGGCGTC
>CAYPUM010000505.1:0-1284 GCA_964413545.1 uncultured Roseibacillus sp.
TGATCACGTCCTCCTGCGCGGTGAGTTTCATTCCGGGGGGCGCCGGTTGGACGGTCAGGAACTCCGCGAGCGTCTCCGGCTTCGCTTCGTCGGGCAGGCGCTTGCTGAGGCTGACGCTGATATGCCGCGGGGCGTCAACCTCCGTGACGGCCCGGATCGAGGAGACCTCGAAGGGCCGCACGTCGCCGATCCAGAGGTCCCGCGTGCCGGTGGTCCGGGCGGTTCCGGTCGCATTCGGAAGGCCCGGCTCGATCCGGAGTTCCCAGTCTTCACCGATGGGGAGCGGTTCGGCAGGGGTCACGAGGACCGCCGTGGCGATCGGCTGCGCGGGGTCGAGCGTCTCGAAGTCCGGCGGCGCCCACCCCGTGAAGCGCTCGGCCCAGGTGGGACCCACTCCGCCTCGCGCCCGGGAGTCGCCCCAGGTCGCCTGTCGCACTGCGGCTCGCACTTTCCGGCCGTCCTCGTCCCGGAAGACGAAGCCGGATTGCGCCGTGTCGGGCCGCACCGCGTCGTTGAACCGGACAAAGTAGGCCACGTTGCGCCGGTGCCCGCTCCGTTGCGAATACTCGTAGACGAATCTCTCGGTGGAAATGGCGCCTGGTTCCGTCGCCGGAACCTTCGTGCCGTCCAGGTGTTCCAGCCCCTTCCGGATCGAAAACCGGTAAGTCGTCGCGATCTCAGGCACTCCCGTCCGGACGAACCGCGCCACCTCGGCGCTCCGCCAGAAGATCCGCCCCTCGAGGCGCGGCTCGATCCGCAACACGCGGTTCGCCACCGTCTTGCCAACCATCTCTGGCGCCGCCACCGGGCGGTCAAAGGTGATCGTGATCGTGGTCTCGGGCGCCAGGGTCCCGGTGCTCACGTGCAGCGCCGGCTCGGCGCAAAGGGCCGGGGCCGCAAGAGCCGCCCCCAGTCTCAACAGTGCTTTCATTGGTCCAGAGAATCAATCGTTACCATTACGACGCGGATCCGATCCGCCTTCCACCCGGCACGAACGCTCCGTGCCTCCGGCCGGACTTCCTATCCCCTTAGCGTCGCGAGTGCTGGTTTTCTAGCTTTTTTGTCCGGTTTTTTTAGCGGGCAGGAATGGGCGTCGGAGGTCCTGCCATTGTGCTCCTGTCCCATGGACCGCAGTCCTCCGCGGCCCATATTGCCTGTCCCCGCTTCCGGTCCCTTCGGGTTGTGGGTGTCCCCGCTATCGTCGAGACCAGTGGGTGTCCCCGCTTTCCCTCCGGGACTTGGAAATTGGAGATTCCTTGTTGGAAATTGGGTGTTGCCGTGCCG
>CAYPUM010000505.1:1384-3148 GCA_964413545.1 uncultured Roseibacillus sp.
CTCCGGGACTTGGAAATTGGAGATTCCTTGTTGGAAATTGGGTGTTGCCGTGCCGGCCACGGGAATTCTGAGACCAGTGGGTGTCCCCGCTTCCGGGTGCTCCGGGACTTGGAAATTGGAGATTCCTTGTTGGAAATTGGGTGTTGCCGTGCCGGCCACGGGAATTCTGAGACCGGTGGGTGTCCCAACCAGTGGGTGTCCCCGCTTCCGTCTTCAAGGACTCTGGCGCGGCGGGGGGTGGGGCGATGGGTTCTCTCGGAGGATGAGGATCTTGGCCGGGCGGCGGGGGCGGAAGCCGTCGGCGCGATAGACGACGACGTTGGTGCGTTCGGTGGCGGCTTGGGAAACGGCGCTGTTGAAGAGGGGGCGCCATTCGCCGTCCTTTCCGGCGAATGCCACGAGGAGGGGCTGCTGGTCGATGGCGGAGCGGGTCTTGCCCTGCAACAGGACTTTTCCTGGTGCGAGGGGGAGATCCCGGCCGCCGAAGCGCACCGCGACCTTGAAGGGAGAGACATTGACGAATCGGATGCGGCCCGGGGGGAAGCGATCGAGGTCGTCCGCCAGGACGAGACTGCGCGCCTTGTCCCACGTTCGCGCTTGCGGGTCCCGCCACAGGATCGCGAGGCTCACCGGATGATCCGGGACCTGCAAGCGGTGCCAGGCCGGAGCTTTCTGGTCCTCCGCGGTTTCGCGGGCGCGGATCGCCAGAGTCCCCGGCGAAGCCCGGAACGGCCGGCTGGTCGACCCGAGCTTAAGACGGACCGGAGACACCTGCTTCCCGCCTCTGGCGGACGGAACGAACACTTGGCGGGGCGGGATGCTGCCGGCGGGCGGTTCGAGTTCGTAACGCACTCCGCCGCGAATCTCCTGCCGGAACGGCGGGGGATCTCCCACCGGCAGGAGGCGGATGTGTTTCGGAGGAGTGAATTCGTCATCCGCTGCCGCCAACCATTGTGCACCGAAGCCCGACACAACCCATGCCAACAGACCGCAATAGACTCTCATAATTTGATTTCCGGGTTGCATTTGGCCGCTTTTCCCGGCATTTCCATGCGAGCCCTTTCACCGGTCGGATTCTTCCCAACCCGCTGAAAACAAGACGTCCGCCTGTCCTTCCAGATACTACCCCGGAGAGGAATCGAACCTCTATCTAAGGTTTAGGAAACCCTTGTTCTATCCGTTGAACTACCGGGGCCTCGGGCGCCGGGCCCAGGATAGCAAAGACCTGGCGGCCCCGCAATCTTTGGGTTTGAGTTCGCGGGGGCGGGAGATAGGCTCCGGCAACCGGAACCGATGAGCGCGGCGGACAAGAAGGTGGCGTTGTACGACACAACCCTGCGCGACGGGACGCAGGGGGAGGGGTTCCAGCTCTCCGGCTTCGACAAGCTGCGCATCGCCGAACGGCTCGACGAGTTCGGGCTCGATTACATCGAGGGAGGCTGGCCGGGGTCGAACCCCAAGGATATCGAGTTCTTCGCGCAGGCCGCCAAGCGAGACTGGAAGCGGGCACGCATCGCGGCCTTCGGCTCAACCCGCCGTCCGGGAACCACCGCCCCCCAGGATCCCCAGGTGCAACTCCTCCTCGAGGCCGAAACACCCGTCGTCACCATCTTCGGCAAAAGCTGGAAACTCCACGTAAAAGAGGTCCTCCGCACCAGCCTCGAGGAAAATCGCGCCATGATCCGCGACACCGTCGCCCACCTGCGAAACGAGGGCCGCGAGGTCATCTACGACGCCGAACACTTCTTCGACGGCTACAAGGAC
>CAYPUM010000506.1:0-3147 GCA_964413545.1 uncultured Roseibacillus sp.
TCACCCTGGCCGATTTCACCGGTGGGACAGGCACTCTGACCGGCGTCACTGGCCTCAGAATCGACGGCAACAACGCCTTTGACCTCGCTCAACTCGGCGTCGCGGCCATCCCCGAGCCGGGCAGCCTGTCCGTGATGGGCCCGGCACTGGGTGCGCTGGCTTTCCTCCGCCGTCGCCGAGGCTAAGGCGGACAGGTCCGCTGCCGCCGGAAATGATTCGCGGCAGCACCGCCACGCTGATCACCAGGATGACCATCAATAGGACGAAGTGCACCCCCTCCTTCCCCGGTGCTTCGCGCCTTGGAAGGGCCTGGTGGGCGGGGCATTGATAAGCAAATGACTGTCCGCAACAACCTCAAATCCTGGTAACATGAAAAAATTCCATGCTATCCTCGTCCCCTTGGTCGCGGCCGCAATCCTCTCAAGCGCAGCTCCCATCGCGGCGGCCGAAGTCTACACCGAGACCTTCACCGTTGCTGAGCAATCGGCCTTCAACGCCGTCGGATGGAGCAACTACCTGACGAAGGACGACAGCTCGGTGGTGGATTGGGCGGCCAGCAATACCGAGCCGTCGTACGTCAGCCCGAACGACTACGCCTTCTTCGCACCGAAAAATGACATCGGGTTCGACGACGCCGACGGCCCGGGCCTGCTCTTCACCACCGAGCCGGGCCCTCTCGACGTGGGCTCGCTTGCGTCCCTTTCGCTGGCTGAGAACATGGACGGTTCCACCGGAGATCCCGCCAGCGGGCGCTTCGCGATCCGGATCGGGGGGCAGTGGTATGCTTCCGATTTCCAGTTCACCAGCACCACCGATGAGGGCCCCAGCGCACCCTTTTCCACGGTCACGCTCGACGGCATCGACTTCAGCGACGGGAACAACTGGCGTACCCTGACGGTAACGCTTGGAGGCGCTGGCACGGGCGGGATCACCCTCGCGGGTTCGACCGTGGGGGGCACGCTGTCGGGCGACGTCACCGCGTTCGGCGTGTATGCCGAACCGGGCAACGATGGGGATCACTTCCGCATCGACAATTTCACCATCGCGGACACCGGATCCGCGGTGCTGCCGTCCGCCTCGCTGCCCTATCGGGACGAAGTCATCGCCAAGTGCCTGCTCGCCAATGATTACTGGATCGCCAACAATGGCGGCGAAGCCAACCCGGCCGAAACCAACGACTGGGATCCCTCCGCCTACTACACCGGCAACCAGCGGCTGGCGGAAGTCCTGCAGGATACCCTTTCCTCGGAAGCCGCCAAGAAGGCCTCCTATCTGAACCGGGCGGTCAACTGGAGCGGCAAGTATGACTGGGAACGGACGGGTACCCGGACCCATGCGGATGCGCACTGTTGCGGGCAGACCTACATCGATCTCTACCGCTTGGATGCCCAATCGGTTCGTCTGAACGGGGTGGACGGAACCACGGGCATCAAGCCGACCATGGACAGCGTGCTGGACGAGGGGCTGACCACCGTCAACGACTGGCACTGGATCGACGCCTTCTATATGGCCGGACCCGTCTTCGCGAAACTGGACCAGGTGATCGGCGAGTCCGAAGGCAGGGATTATTCCGCGGCGCTGAAGACATGGTACCTGGACATGCGCGACACCAAGGCGCTGCGGTATTCGACGGCCGACGCCTACGAGGGGCTCTGGTATCGTGACCAGGATTCGAAGAGCGCCGTAACGGAGAACGGTCAGCCGGAGTTCTGGGGCCGCGGCAACGGCTGGGTGATCGGCGGACTGGTGCGTGTCATGAGCGAGCTCGGCCCGAGCCATCCGGACTATCCCCTGTTCCGGGACGACCTCATCGCCATGGCGGAAGCCCTGGTCCCGCTTCAACAAGACGACGGCTTCTGGCGTGCCAGCCTGGCCGATCCGACCGATTCCCGCTGGCCGAACCCGGAGACCAGCGCGACCGCCTTCATTACCTATGCCATCGCCTGGGGCATCAACAACGGCGTGCTCGACCAGGCCACCTACGAACCCGTGGTCGCCAAGGCCTGGAACGGAATGGTTCTAACGGCTCTGCACCAGGATGGAAAGCTCGGCTTCGTTCAGGTGGAGGCACGGGCGCCGGCGTCCACGACCTATGATCACACCGAAGACTATGGTGTGGGGGCTTACCTGCTGGCCGGGGCCGAAATCAGCCTCCTCGCCGAGGAGTCCCCGCTGACCGCTGACGCAGGACCGGATCAATCGGTGGCCGACGCGGACTCGGACGGCAGCGAGCCCGTCACCCTCGATGCCTCGGCCACGCGGGATCCCGACAACAAGGCGGTTGCCTACGAGTGGCTGGAGGGAGGCATTGTCATCGCCACCGGGGTGCAGCCCACGGTCAGCCTCGCCCTCGGCATCCACACCATCACCCTGCGGGTCTCCGATGCCGGCGCCAACACCTGGGAGGATCAGGTGACCATCACGGTCTCCATTCCCATGGACGAGATCTACTCAAACTCCTTCGACAACTTCAGCGGCTCGCTGGGGACCTACGCAGACAACGGGTGGGCCGGCTACCTCACAGCCAGCGATGGGTCTGTGCTCGACCGGACGAACACGAACACCGACGATGTAGGCGGGACCGCAGTAGGAACTGGCATCCTGTATGCCAGCCCCAAACACTTCTCGCCGGCCAGCACCGCAGCCGGCGTGGAATCGCTGATGTTCACCACCGGCGTGCCGACGGTCTCAATATCCGACCTGCAGGAGATCAAGGTGGACAGGATTTTCGACGGCAGCAGCAGCGACCCCGCCAGCGGGCGCTTCGCGATCCGGATCGGTTCGACCTGGTACGCCTCGGACTTCTCGTGGAGCAGCACCACCAACGTCGGCCCAGGCGGGACTTGGACCACCAACTCGATCACGTCGCCCGGTTTTGACTTCACCGACGGCAACAATTGGCGGGCACTTGCGGTTACGGTCGGAGCCTCCGGAACCGGTGAGATCACCTTGGGCAGCACGGTCGTCGGGGGAACCCTGTCGGGTGACGTGACCGCCTGCGGGGTCTACGTCGAACACGGCAACGGGGGCGACCATGCCCGCATCGACAATTTCGTGGTTTCGGCCACCACCACTACGGCCGCACTCGCTCCCATGACGGATGCCACCTTCTCGTCCCCCGTGAACAACCAGCGGGAACTGACCTCG
>CAYPUM010000507.1:0-3141 GCA_964413545.1 uncultured Roseibacillus sp.
AAGCCTACGCCTTCCTCCGTGAGATCCCCGTCTACGAGGACTGCGGACTGCTTGCCCAGCTTCCCAACTGGTGGCGCAAGCGGGCCCGGCCAAAGGTGAGCGTCACCCTCGACAGCGGCAAGGACGCCGCCCTCGGCAAGGATGCCATGCTCGACTTCCGCATGTCGCTGGCCCTCGGCGGCGAGGAGCTCACCGTCGAGGAAGCGGAGGCTCTCCTCGCGAGCACCGAGGGCCTCGTCATGCTGCGCGGCGAGTGGGTCGAGGTGGACCGCGACAAGCTGCAGGAAGCGCTCGATCACTGGAAGCAGGTCGAACGCGAGGCCGGCGCCGGCGGGATCTCGTTCATCGAGGGCATGCGGCTGCTCGCCGGGGCCTCGGCCGACCTCAAGGAACGCGGGGCGGTCGAGGAGACCGCGTCCTGGTCGCTCGTGCAGGCCGGCGGGCGCCTGCGCGAGACGCTGTCCGGCATGCGCAGCCCCGGCGGGTTGGGCGGACCGCAGCCCCCGGACCTGCGTGGCGAACTCCGCCGCTATCAACTCGCCGGAGTCAACTGGCTGTGGCTCTGCGCGCAGCTTGGGGTCGGGGCGTGTCTGGCCGACGACATGGGACTGGGCAAGACGATCCAGGTCCTCGCGGCCCTCCTGCGGCACCGGCAGGCGGCCGGGAAAGCCGCCGCGCCCTCGCTCCTTGTCGTCCCGGCCTCCCTCATCGGCAACTGGAAGGCCGAGGCGGCCCGCTTCGCGCCCGGCCTGCGCCTCCTCATCGCGCACCCGTCCGAAACCCCCAAGGCGGAGCTGGCCGGGCTGGCCGCCGATCCCGGGAAACGACTGCGCGAAACCGACCTCGTGATCACCACCTACAGCATGGTGGCCCGCCTCGAATGGCTGGCGTCGGTCGCATGGAGTTGGGTCATCCTCGACGAAGCGCAGGCCATCAAGAACCCCTCGACCCGGCAGACCAGGGAGGTCAAGAAACTCGGTGGCAAGACGCGGGTGGCGCTGACCGGGACGCCGGTCGAGAACCGCCTCGGGGATCTCTGGTCGATCTTCGACTTCATCAACCCGGGACTGTTGGGCAGTGCGACGCGCTTCAAGGCGTTCGCCAAGACGCTCGAAGACCGCGATCACGCCCGCTACGCGCCGCTGCGCAACCTCGTGGCGCCCTACATCCTGCGCCGCATGAAGACCGACCCCGAGATCGTGCCCGATCTTCCCGAAAAGACCGAGATGCAGGTCTTCTGCGGGCTCGCCAAACCCCAGGCGGTGCTTTACTCCCAAGCCGTGGCGGCCCTGAAAAAAGCCTTCGAGGACGGCAGGGACAACGGCATGCAGCGCCGCGGGCTGGTCCTCGCCTCCCTCATGCGCTTCAAGCAGATCTGCAACCACCCGAGCCAACTGACGGGCGACGGCGGATACGATCCGGGCGCGAGCGGCAAGTTCGCCCGGCTCGCGGAACTCTGCGCCGAGATCGCCTCGCGCGGCGAGAAGGCGCTTGTCTTCACCCAGTTCCGTGAGATCTCGGCGCCGCTGGCGGAGTTTCTGGCGGGCGTCTTCGGCCGCGACGGCCTCGTGCTCCACGGCGGGACGGCGGTCAAGACGCGCCGGAAACTGGTGGCGGACTTCCAGCACGAGGACGGCCCCCCGTTTTTCGTGCTCTCGATCAAGGCCGGCGGCACCGGGCTGAACCTCACCGCCGCCTCGCACGTCATCCACTTCGACCGCTGGTGGAACCCCGCCGTCGAGAACCAGGCCACCGACCGCGCCTTCCGCATCGGCCAGCAACGCAACGTTCTCGTCCACAAATTCGTGACCCGCGGCACCATCGAGGAAAAGATCGATGCCCTGATCCGCGAAAAACAGGAAATGGCCGACGCCCTCCTCGAGGGCGGCGCCGAAAAGGCCCTCACCGAAATGAGCGACGACGAAATCCTCGACCTCGTCTCGCTCGACATCGAACGCGCCTCCGTATGATCCAATGAGAAGACGAAGAAGAAACCGGGGCAGTAGCAGCAGCCTCTACGAAGGATGGGCCCCCTACGTGCCGGTGGCCGAGCGCCGCCGCAACGCCCGCCGCGAAATGGAGAAACTCCGCAAGGCCGGGGTGGACGTCCAGCCCGTCGAGATCGAGGGCCGCACCATCGCCCGCAGCTTCTGGGGCAAGGGGTGGTGCACCCACCTCGAGTCGTTCGGCGACTTCAGCAACCGCCTCCCCCGTGGCCGGACCTACGTCCGCAACGGATCCGTCTGCCACCTCGCCATCGCCCCCGGCGAGATCGATGCCATTGTCTCCGGGTCCGAACTCTACAACGTCGAGGTCCGCATCGACGAACTCAAGAAGGCGAAGTGGAAGACGCTCAAACAGCGCTGCACCGGACGGATCGGATCGCTTGTCGAGTTGCTGCAAGGCCGCCTCTCGGACGAAATCATGGGCGTCGTGGCCGACCGCGAGAACGGGCTCTTTCCGCTTCCCGGCGAAATCCGCTTCCAGTGCGACTGCCCCGACTGGGCGGGCATGTGCAAGCACATCGCGGCCGTCATGTACGGCATCGGGGCCCGTCTCGACACGCGGCCCGAACTCCTCTTCCTCCTCCGCGGCGTCGACCATGACGAGCTGATCGCCTCGGATGCCGCGGCCGATGCCATCGCCGGCACGGGCTCGTCCCGCACCCGCCGCCGGTCCCTCGACGCCAGAAACCTCGAAGGCGTCTTCGGCGTCGAACTCGAAGACACCCCCCGGCCGCCCGCCAAGACTCCCAAACCCAAGAGGACGAGGCAAAAGGCGGCGCCCCAGAAAGTCGGCGCAAAGACCGGGCACCCTGCCGGACCGGGCACCACCACGAGCCCCGAAAAGGCGGCCCCGAAACCCGCCCCGAAGCGCACCCGCAAGCGCAAACCCTTCAAGCCCACCGCCCGCGCCGTCGCCAACCTCCGCAACCGGCTTGGCATGACCCGCCCCCAATTCGCCCGCGCCGTCGGCGTTTCCACGCAAACCGTCAAAAACTGGGAAGAAGCCACCGGCCCTCTCAACCCCAACGCCAAAGGCCTCGCCGGCCTCAACCGCCTCCACGAGCAAGCGGGCCGGTAAGAGCGAGAGAACAAATTCGAGTTTCACCATCAAGCCGCCTCCGCGCCTTCCCATCCC
>CAYPUM010000508.1:0-3124 GCA_964413545.1 uncultured Roseibacillus sp.
CCGCCTCAAGGAGAAGGAGATCGAACTCGAACTCGAATCGAGCGCCCGCGAGTTCCTCATCAGGGAAGGCTACGATCCGAATTTCGGGGCGCGTCCGATGCGGCGCGCCGTGGAGCGGCATCTGGAAGACCCTCTTGCGGAAGCGCTCCTGCGCGGGGAGTTCAAGGACGGGGCTTTGGTGGTGGTCCGCCACGAGGAGGGCGCCGGGAAGCTCTCCTTCGAGGCCAGACCGTCCAAGGAGAAGCCCGACGAGGCCGAGGCCCGGGCGTGAGGGGGGCTTTCGATACTTCTCCTCTTTCGTAGTGAAGAGGCGGCGGCGATCGAGGAAGCGCGGCGTCGTCCGGCGGGCGGTGTGGTGGGCGCACCGTGGGACGGGAGGGCATTGCGCCCTGCGGTTTTGTGGCCTGACAATAGGGAGACACGCTGGGCAGAGGGGAAGATGACGCAGGTTTCCAACCTGCGAAAGGCGGCCGGGAATGGAAACCTTCAGCACTCCGGCTTCCTTGCCGGACGGATTGCCAAGAGGCGCTACGCGGTGTAGCCTTCGGCTTTCCGGCGCCACCGAGCCTTTCATGCCGAGAGTATTCATCAAGACCTATGGCTGCCAGATGAACGAGCGGGACTCCGAGCAGGTGGCCCGCATGTTCGTTGAAGGCGGATACACGCTGGTCCGCAACGAGCGGGAGGCCGACGTCGTCCTCATCAACACATGCAGCGTCCGGGACCAGGCCGAGCAGAAGGCGCTCGGGAAGATGGGGATGATGGGACGCTGCCGGGAGGCGCGTCCGCATGCCGTGTTCGGCTTCATGGGCTGCATGGCGCAGAGCCGGGGCGAGGAGTTGTTCGAGCGCGTTCCCCATCTCGATCTGGTGGCGGGCACGCAGAAGTATCACCGCGTGTTCGCGTACGTGGACCGCATCCTGCGCGGGCGCCTCGAGCGCCGGATGGACGAGCCGGCCCTGGCACTGACGGGGGGGTCGGTCGAGGATCTCGAAGGAGCGGGCCATGCCGGGGCCCCGATCTGCGACACGGCGGTCGAGGAAGGAAGCCAGAACACGATCCGGGATCACGTCCTGCGGTCCGGCGGCCTTCCGTCGGCCTTCGTCTCGATCATGCAGGGCTGCAACATGCGCTGCAGTTTCTGCATCGTGCCCGAGACTCGGGGCAGGGAGCGGAGCCGCCCGATGGCGGAAGTGGTCGAGGAGGTCGAGCGTCTCGCGGCGAGCGGCACGAAGGAGGTGACCCTCCTTGGACAAATCGTGAATCTCTACGGCCGCACCGGGATGCCGCGGGTGGCAGGCAAGTCGCCGTTCGTGCAGCTTCTGGAGGCGGTGCACGAGGTCGAGGGGATCGAGCGGATCCGTTTCACCTCGCCGCACCCGATCGGTTATCGCGGCGATCTCATCGCGGCCTTCGCGCGGTTGCCGAAGCTCTGCCCGCACATCCACTTCCCGCTTCAGAGCGGGAGCGATCGCATCCTGCGGGCGATGCGGCGGCCCTACAAGTGCGCCGGCTTCGTTGAGATCTGCGAAAAGATGAGGGCGGCGCGGCCCGGGCTCGCCATCACGACCGACATCATCGTGGGCTTTCCCGGGGAAACGGACCGGGACTTCCGGGCCACGGTCGACTGCGTCGAGCGGCTTGAGTTCGACAACAGCTTCATCTTTCGCTATTCGAAGCGCCGCGACACCCCGGCGGCTGCGATGGACGGGCAGCTTCCGGAGCGGGTGAAGGAAGAGCGCAACCAGGAACTGCTGCGCATTCAGGGCGGGATCGCGAGCCGCAAGAGCGCCGCTCTCATCGGCACCCGTCAGGAGGTGCTCTGCGAAGGTCCGAGCAAGACCAACCGCGAGCGGCCGGCGGGGCGGACGCCCCACAACCGCATCGTCGTCTTCGACGGCGACCCGGCCCGCCTGAGGGGGGAGATCGTGGAGGTCGAAATCGCCGAGAGCACCGGGTTCACC
The DNA here is from genome assembly GCA_964413545.1 of uncultured Roseibacillus sp. Taxonomy (GTDB): domain Bacteria; phylum Verrucomicrobiota; class Verrucomicrobiia; order Verrucomicrobiales; family Akkermansiaceae; genus Roseibacillus_B. The sequence continues at coordinate 1,965 of CAYPUM010000508.1, forward strand.
CTCTACGGGACCGCCGGCGCCCCGGCGGCCCGCGAGGTCTCGGCCGCGGGTCTTCAGTAGCGCTCGAGGCGGAGGCCCGGCACCCGGCCGGCCCCGTCCGTGTTTCGCGTCACCAATGTGACACGAGCGACGAGGGCGGCGGCGGCGATCCACAGGTCATGCGGTCCGATGACGGCATTCCTTCTCCGAAGATCTGCAAACAGATTCGCATAGGCATGGAGCACATCTTCGTCCGGCCCAAAAACCGGAAACGACTCCAGAAAGGTGCGCACACTGGCGGTATCGTGACTGTCGAAGGCCGCATCAAGTTCGCCTGCCGTCCCCCGCTTTGGCACCGTCTTGGGGACAACCTTCGAGAAGGACTCCCCCGCAACAGTCTTCCACGACTTCAACCTCTCGCAAGCCTCGTCCGTCAGGCTGATCGTTTTCATGTATGCATGAAACACGAATGCATGAATTGTGCCAAGATTCGGAAGAAACCCCCAACAAGCCGGGAGCTCCTTGACCTGTGCGTCGCAGCCGGATTGGCTGCAAGGCGGTCGGGTCGGGGGAAGTATTGCTTTGGGGAATCACGTCGTGAATCGACAGACCAACAAGGACAGGAAGAAGACCGTCATGGCCGTGCTGCTGAGCGCTGCGCTGGCGCCGGTGGGTGTGGCGGGGAAGCCCAATATCCTGCTGGTCGGAGTGGACGATCTGAATGACTGGATCGGATGCATGGGCGGGCATCCCCAGGCGCGGACGCCCAACATGGATGCCCTGGCGGCGCGGGGGGTGCTTTTCAGCAACGCGCATTGCCAATCGCCCGTCTGCAATCCGTCGCGGGCCAGCATGATGACGTCGCTCTATCCCTCGACCACCGGGATCTACTTTCTGAATCCCGGCCTTGGGGAGTCCCCGGCGGCGCGCCGGGTGGTGGTGCTTCCCCGGCGGTTCCATGCCGAGGGATACCATGTGACCGGGGCGGGCAAGTTGTTTCACGGGAACCAGAACCGGGAATACCTGCCGAACTACGCGGGCTCGTTTGGCGGCTTCGGGCCGCGGCCGCGGAAGAAGCTTGGTCCGTTCCCCGGCCATCCGTTGTGGGACTGGGGAGTGTTTCCGGACTCCGACGAGAAGATGCCGGACCACAAGATCGCAGCCTGGGGCGTCGGGCAGCT